>JAUNLL010000110.1:0-2490 GCA_030532275.1 Peptoniphilus sp.
AAGCAAGCAAATAATTTTAGATTATTAAAGAAAAGGAAGCCATGGCTTCCTTTTTTGGTATTGTGCTTTAATTTTATAGAGCATATATATATTTTATGCTATAATTTATACTACTAAGGTAAATACACTGAATTAAGAAGGTGAACAAAATGTTTTGTCCCAATTGCGGCAACAAGGTTTCAGCAGATGATAACTATTGCAAGGTCTGCGGAAAGAATCTAAAAAATGTAAAAATAATCATAACCAAGGACGCTGACAAGCCGGCTGAAACCAATAAAAATTTTGATCAATCCACTAGAGTTTTTGCTCCGATTAAAAATTTAAACGCCATAGACAACACCCATGACTTAAAGAACATAATCAACGAGGTTGACAAAAAAATTTCACAAAACATCAGCGAATACAAAACAAATTTAAATAAACCTGACGAAAATGTGCAAGGACCTGAAAAACCCTATAATAAGGAAATTCAGGATCTTTCAAAAATCAAAGGGGCGAAGGAAACAGTTCCGACCAAGTCCATATCAAAGGAAGTCCCCTCTCCCGATGACAAAACCGATAAAACAGAAGTTGCACCTAAAAAGGTCAAAGAAAAAAGATCTCTAAAGAAAATTTGGCGTGACTTCATCAATGAAGATGATGATGAATATTCAATCTTCGGCAATTTCGACAAGGAGAGTTCGGACAAAAAGAAAACGGACGTGAAAATCGCCACTACGACTTCCACGCCCACCACCATGGAAAACACCATGGATATTCCTCTAAAGGATATTGAAGAGGCTCTTTCTTCCTCCAAAGCTGAAAAAACCGTGGAAAAACCCACAGCTCCCAAGAAAGATCTTAAATCTGCCGAAGTCATTGAAGATTTGAACACCAACATAATTTTCGATGAAAACAACAGAAATTTCCATATGTCCCATGAAGAAGACAAAAAATATGTGGAGAAAAAATATTCACAATCTTACAATTACAGAGAATTCACCGAACTGGTCAATTCTCAGTTAAATGAACAAAAGAAAGATGAACCTGCAACGGAAGAAAAACCCGACAAACTTTCTTTAAAGGAAAAATTAAGCAATTTTAAAAATCCCTTCGCTTTCAAAAAATCTGAGGAAGTCGACAAAAATCAAGAAACCACACAGAAAATCCATGAAGAGAAGGATGTGGTTGAAGAAGTTAAATCAGCTGAAACTCTAACGAAATCAACGAAAGACAAACCCGCTGAAAAAAAATCGACTTTAAAGACAGAAAATAAAGAGCTAAAGGAAGAAAAGGCTTCTTCCGATGAAGGAGCTAAAGACTCCCTAGCCAATAAAGTATTTTCAGCTGTGAACGGCGCATACATAAATCTAAGATCAGTCCTCGACTCCAAATTGGATATTTCCCTATTCATCCTTGGAGCAGTGGTGACAATTGCCCCAATCTTCATAGCAGACAGAAATATAACAGGTGCTTTGATATTCCTCTGCGTAGCCAAGCTGGCCTTTAAAATCCTGCAGTACTTCCTATCTCTAAAGGTAACGACGGACAAAGCATGGATGGAAACAGATGAAAGAGAAGTGTTTTCACTGTCTTTGTTCAACTTCGTGCTGTGCGAGCTGTTTCTTCTTGTGGACTTTGTCTTTTCACCTTTGCAAGGAGTTTTAAAGTTCACTTTAATGAGCGCATTGACTCCCCCGCCCATAGCCATGATATTGGTATGCCTGCTATCGGTGGCAATAGCTGTATCCCTCTACTGGGAATTCCTAAGAGGAGAAAGAAAATTAGATTTCATCGCTTGGTACATCATCACATTTTTAACTGTTGAATTTATTTCTAAAATATTTTTCATAATAGCAAAATTGATAATCACACTATAAACAAAGCTTCGGCTTTGTTTTTTTGTTTTCATACAGTATAATAAATACTCTAAATGGGTATAATTCTATAGATTAAGCAAAGACTGGAGGCTTATTATGATAAAAAAAGCAAAGGAACAAATAATAAACTACTTTAAAAATGGAGAGAAACCAACTGAGAAATTTAAAATAGGAGCTGAATTTGAACATTTTATAATATATAAAGACACCTTAAAAACCGTATCCTACTACGGTGAGGGAGGTGTGGGAGAAAGCATTGCGGAAATTTGTGAGATATTCAAGGGAAAACCCCTGATGGATGACGAAAACATCCTCGGCTTTTTCGCCGACGGTTTTTCCGTATCCACGGAGCCGGGATCACAATTTGAAGTGAGCATAAATCCTAAGAAGAACATAGCAGACCTTGAAAAAGCCTACTTATCCTTTATGAAAGCAGTCATACCCGTATTTGAAAAGAAAAATCAGGGCCTTATTTGTCTGGGATATCATCCACGCACAAAGATCGACGAAATAAAAATTTTGCCCAAAAAAAGATATGGCTATATGTACGAACATTTTAAGTCCAGAGGTAAAATGGCTCACAACATGATGAAGGGCAGCGCATCCATACAAATCGCAATAGATTACATCG
>JAUNLL010000110.1:2551-2763 GCA_030532275.1 Peptoniphilus sp.
TATCTCCAATACTATACACCATCTTTGAAAACTCGCCTATATTTGAATCTGAATTGTACGAAAGGCACAATTTAAGACAAAAAATTTGGGAAAACACGGACTCCGACAGAACGGGCGTGTTGAAAATCGCCTTTGACGAAGATCTTTCCTACGAAAAATATGCGGACTTCATTCTCAACACCACTCCCATATTTTTGGAAAAAGACGGAGTT
>JAUNLL010000016.1:0-10378 GCA_030532275.1 Peptoniphilus sp.
AAGAGCTTTAAAATCATCGTCATGTATTCCATGGTTTTCTCGTCTTTTACAAATTTATTTATATTTTCTATATTTTGCTCTTTAACTTCTATTGAAATCCTCTCCTTTAATTTCAGGAAAATTTATCGAAAGTACGATAAATTCCTCAATGCTCAAAGTTTCTCCTCTGCGTGAGGGACTTATGTTGGAAATTTCAAGTGCCTTTAATATGGCTGATTTTTCTATGTTTAATCCATAGCTTGAAAGAGCATTTAATATGGTCTTTCTCCTCTTAGAGAAGGAGGCCTTTACTATTTTAAAAAACTTTTCTCTGTTAATTTGCGGCAGGTCTTTTTTGAATTTCAGTTTTATGACTGCGGAGTCAACATTGGGCTTGGGCATGAAATTATTCTTGGAAACGCTGAATTTATAGGATACATCGGAATAAAATTGAATAAATACGCTCAAAGTCCCATAGTCCTTAGTGGAAGGCTGTGCCGAAAATCTGTCGGCTACTTCCTTTTGCATCATTATGGTGATGGAGTCGATATTCAGATTTGACTCTACAAATTTCTCCACAATGGGCGTGGTTATATAGTAGGGCAAATTAGCCACCACTTTAAAGGGCTTGTCACCAAATTCCTCTTCCACCAATTTTTCTAAATCCAACTTCAAAAAATCTGCGAATTCGATGTGAACATTTTCGTAGGGCAGGGATTCCTTTAGAATCTCCTTTAAGGAATGATCTATCTCCACCGCCACCACTTTTTTTGCCCTCAGAGCAAGTTCCTCCGTGAGAGTTCCTATTCCCGGTCCTATTTCCAGTACATAGTCATCTTCACTTACTTCGGCAGCATCGGCAATATTTCTCACTATGTTTCCGTCTATTAAAAAATTTTGACCGAGGGATTTTGTAAATCTGAATCCATACTTATTAAGAAGTTCTATAACTCTATGTGGTTTATAAAGTCTCTCCATTTTCCACCGCTTTCACCGCTGTTTCAAATTCCTCTCTGGAAATTTTGAAACTGTTCAATTTATTTAAAAACTGTTTGGAATTTCCGTAGCCTATTTTCAAGAGGTTGGACACTTTGTTTCGCTTTTCCTTTGAATTGGCTCGCCCGCTCAGTCCCGTTCTTATTAAATCGGCATTTGTAAAAATGTATTCCGCATTTTCATAGACGGGTCGTGCCCCCTTCAAGGCTTCGATTATATCCTTTCTTGAGGCGTTCTCCACTCCGATGTCATCTCTTTTCATGGCCTTGTTTTGGGGCAAAAATGCGTGCTTCGCTCCCTTTATGTTTTTATCCAGGTCCTTTCTTATCTTCGTGCCCATGTAGTCGGGGTCGGTGAAGATAATTATTCCTCGTCTTTCATTTAGATCTCTTAGCAGATTTATGAGTTTTCTGCCGTATCCAAATCCCGATGTGGCTATGACTTCTGCATCCACAGCCGCTTTCACCGCTCTGATGTCGTCCTTACCCTCAACTACTATTACTTCCTTAATCATTGTAAAATCTCCTCGTGTTGGCATCTGTCGCCTCTACAAGTTCATCCACACTGATGTTTCTTATCTCGGCTATTTTTTCGGCAACATATTTTATATAGTAGGGTTCATTCCTCTTTCCCCTCATGGGTTCAGGTGCCAAGTAAGGGCAGTCCGTTTCTAAAAGAAGTTTATCCAAAGGGACTTGCTCCGCCACTTTTTTCGGCTCCTTTGCATTTTTAAAGGTAACTACTCCTCCCAAGGCTATATAACAGCCCATTTTCACATATTCTCTCATCATTTCTGCCGATTGAGAAAAACAGTGTATTAAAAATTTTAAGTCAGGATACTTATCCAGGGCGGATTTGATTATGTCGAAAGTTTCCTGTGAAGCGCTTCTTGAATGGATTACAATGGGAAGATCCAGTCTGTGAGCCAGTTCTATCTGTCTTTTAAATACTTCCACCTGCACATCTCTCGGTGAATTGTCGTAGTAGTAATCAAGGCCTATTTCGCCGATCGCCCTCACCTTTTCATTCTTTGCAAGCTCCTCAAGTTTCGCTTCAATTTCGTCATTGTACGTCTTTGCACTATGGGGATGAATTCCTATGACAGCCTTTATGTGATCGTATTTATCGGCAAGTTGCACACTTGCAACGGAACTTTCCATATCGGCGCCTATGTTGTAGACGCAGTTTATCCCTTGTTCCGGTAATTTTTCGATCAGATTTTCTCTGTCATAATCAAATTTGGGGTCATCCAAGTGCACATGTGAATCTATCACTTAATCACCTCAACCCACTACCGTTCCGTCAGGCAGATCGTCGAATATAGTTGCAAGAGAAAGCCTTCCGTCCGCTGTTTCCGCGGCAAGGAGCATTCCCTTGGATTCAATTCCCCTGAATTTTGCAGGTTTAAGATTTGTTATCACCAGTATTTTCTTACCTGTAAGGTATTCCTTGCTGAAATTATCCTTTATGCTCGATACTATGGTTCTTCTTTCATCGCCTATTTTTAAATTTAAAAGATACAATTTGTCGGCATTGGGATGATCCTCTACGGACTCAACAAGAGCTACCTTTATCTCCAATTTCTTAAAGTCGTCAATGGTGCTGATGTTCACAGGCTCTGCAACTTTTTCTTCAGCTTCCTCTTTTTTCACAGGTTTTTGCCATTTCGCCTTTTCTTCTGCACGTTCCTTCGCCAACTTTTCATTTTCTTCATCAAGTTTTTTAATCTCAGCCTCAATATCCAATCTCGGGAACAGAACTCCCAAATTCTTGACCTTTTCTCCCGGTTGGCTAAGTCCCCATGAGTTAGTATCTTCCCACTTTACTTCGCCTTTGAGATTTAAGGATTTCCTTATTTTCTTGGACGTATCGGATATAAAGGGCTGTATCAATATGGACACTATTCTCAAAGAGTCGGACAAATTATACAAAACGCTGTCCAGCCTTTGTTTCTTGCTCTCTTCCTTTGCCAGTATCCACGGTGTGGTTTCATCTATATACTTGTTGCATCTTCTGATCAACTTCCAAATTTCCTCCAAAGCCACTGAAAATTCAAAGTGATTCATGGCTTCGTCCACTCTTTGTGAAGTGGTGGTGGCAAGGTCTATCAATTCCTTGTCTATATCTTCAGCTTCCACAGCTTCGGGAATATATCCGTCATTGTATTTTTCAACCATGGACACAGTTCTTGAAAGCAGATTTCCGAGGTCGTTGGCAAGGTCTGAATTTAGTCTTTTCATGAATTTTTCCTTTGTGAAAGAACCGTCGGAACCGAAGGAGAACTCTCTCAACAAGAAGTATTTTAAAGCATCTGAACCGTAAAGTTTGATTATGGGTTCGGGATAGACTACATTGCCCTTGGACTTGCTCATCTTGTCGTTGTCAAACAATATCCATCCGTGTCCGAATATCTGTTTTGGCAGTTCAATATCAAGGGCCATCAAAAGTGCCGGCCAGATAATTGCGTGAAATCTCACTATCTCTTTGCCCACCAAGTGCACGTTTGCCGGCCAAAACTCGTTGAATTTTTCCTCATCGCTTCCGTAACCTATGGCTGTGAGATAACAGGAAAGAGCATCCACCCACACATATACTACGTGTTTTTCATCAAAGGGCACCTTGACACCCCAATCAAAGCTGGATCTGGAAACTGATAAATCTTCCAATCCCTCTTTCAAAAAGTTGTTGACCATCTCGTGTTTTCTTGAAAGAGGTTGCAAAAATTCAGGATTTTTTTCATATAATTCAAGCAACTTATCTCTATACTTTGAAAGTCTGAAGAAATAAGTTTCCTCCTTGTTCAGTTGAGTAACTCTTCCGCAGTCGGGGCATGTGTGACCTTCTCCAAGTTGTGCCTCCGTCCAAAAGGTCTCGCAAGGAGTACAGTAGTACCCTTCGTATTCAGACTTGTATATCTCACCTTTGTCATATAGCTTTTGGAAAATTTCCTGAACGACCTTTTCGTGTTTGGGATCTGTGGATCTCTCAAAGGCATCGTAGTGAATGTCCATTTTTTTCCAAAGTTCCTTTATGGAAACAACTATATTATCCACGTATTCCTTAGGAGAAACTCCCGCTTCAATAGCCTTTTGTTCTATTTTTTGACCGTGTTCATCCGTTCCCGTCGTGAAAAAAACATTGTAACCCTGTAATTGTTTATATTTTTTAATACTGTCTGCAGCAACGGTACAATAGGTATGTCCTATGTGTAAATTATCACTGGGATAATAAATAGGAGTAGTCAAATAATAATTCTTCATAATTATCATTCCTCCATTAAATAAAATAATTTCACCATTAAATATTTTATATTATATTCTATAATGCTTTAAGTTTCAATCTTTCAAAAAGCCCTATACTTTAAAACACCTCAAACATTAAGTTTAAGGTGTTTCAACAATCACAATTTATATTCTTAAATTTTAAAACTTCCATCTTTACTTATCAGCATCTCCCTTTACGACAAGAACGGAAACATTGGATTGATTTATTACCTTGGAGGATACCGAACCTAATAGCGTTCTTGAAAAAGCTCCTAGGCCTCTGTTGCCCATTACGATTAAATCCATGTCATTTTCCTCTGAGAATTTGATGATTTGCGTCGCCGGATTTCCACTCTTGTAAAAAGTTTCAACCTCATAGGGATATCCCGCTATTTCCTTTTCAATATCCGATAAAACATATTCCGCCCTTTCAGTGTTCGCCTTATTAACTTCCAAAGTATAGGGGAAATTTGTCGGGAATTGTTCAAATATGGTAGTTTCCGGAATGACCGTAAGTACATAGAGCTTTGCTTGGAATTTTTCTCCGATTTCCTTAGCTACTTTCACAGATTTTTGAGATATTTTTGAGCCGTCAATAGGTACTAAAATTTTCATTCTTCTTCCTCCTAATCATATGATGTGTATTAATTATACCCAAATCCACAGTTTTAAAGCAATCTTTCAAGTCGAGGATTTTCTTGTGTTTTATCAAAGTTCCCCTTGGTTTTAATGCAAAAATCTCCCGGTAACTCAACCGAGAGATTTTATTGTAATCAAGTTTTTCAGCCATCCCCTCTAGTATCTATTCAAGATATAGAACTATATTGTCGGGTGTGCTTTTTTTGATGTCTATTACCCTTTGATTTTCAGAGCCTCTGAATTTAAGTCGCAGATTCTTGAGTTCCTTTATGAACAGTCCGTCCACTAACACATCACACAAATCCAACAACTGTTTCTTCACAGGATCCTTTATTATCTGATCGTAGGTGTATCCTGAATAGGCCCATATGCTTTTGTCGCTGTGTTTTTTTATTTCCTTGACTATTTCCGTCAAGGCTTGAGCATTTTGGAAGGGCTCCCCTCCTAAGAGGGTCAGACCTTCTACTTGGTCATCCTCCAAGTATTCTATGACTTTTTTCGTTTCCTCATCTGTCCACAATGATCCTGCATTGAAATCCTGATATTCTTCATTGAAACATTCCGGACATTTGTGCGTACAACCTGTCACAAAAATACTGGTTCTTATACCCACTCCGTTTGCTATATCGTATCTTCTGATTTGACCGTATCTCATTATATGTGAAGTACCCTGTCCTTTATCTCCTTAGTTCTTCCTTCGTTCCAGAAATTTTCACCCAAGTATCCACAGGTTCTTCTCACGACGGAAAGAGTCGCCTTGTCTTTGTTTCCACATTGGGGGCATTGCCATTCGTTGTTTTCGTTCAGCTTGATTTCTCCGTCGAATCCACATTCTGAACAGTAGTCGGATTTTGTGTTGAATTCAGCATATTGAATGTTGTCGTAGATGTATTTTACCATGGTTTCAAGAGCTTCAAGGTTTTGGCTCATGTTGGGTATTTCCACATAGGATATGCAACCTCCCGTGGATCTGTCTTGGAATTTGGACTCAAAGTTGAATTTTTCAAAGGCCGATATCTCTTCTCTTACATCCACATGGAAGGAGTTCGTATAGTATCCCTTGTCCGTCACATTTTCAATTATTCCAAATCTCTCTCTATCTATTGAACAGAATCTGTTGGTCAAACTTTCTGCAGGTGTTGCATAGAGTGTGAATTTAATTCCCTCTTCCTCTGTCCATCTCTTGACAGCATCATTTAAGTGATCCATTATTCTCATGGCAAATTCATAGCCCTTGGGATCGGTGTGGGAAACGCCCTTAGTCAGGTAAGTCGCTTCGTAAATTCCTATATATCCCAGAGAAACCGTTGAATATCCTCCCTTTAACAGAGGTGCGATGGGTTCGTGTTTGCCCAACCTTGCTATGGCTCCGTGTTGCCAGTGAATGGGAGAGCTATCCGATGTCACCTTGGACAGGTGATTATATCTTATCATTCCCACTTGTTTTACCAGTTCAAGTCTTTTATCCAACAGTTTAAAGAATTTCGCTTCATCTCCACTTGCCAGTATGCCTATTTGCGGAAGATTGATCGAGCATGCTCCCATATTGAATCTGCCTTCAAATTTATATCTGCCCTTTTCATCTTTGTAGGGAGGAAGGAAAGCTCTGCAGCCCATGGGACTGAATACATTGCCCTCGTAATTTTGCTTCATCTTCTTTGCGGAAATATAATCAGGATACATCCTCTTAGCTGTGCATCTGATGGCTAAAGAAGTTAAGTAGTAATACTTGGAATCCTTCTTCACATTGTTTTCATCCAGTACATAGATCAGTTTCGGGAAGGCGGGTGTCACATATACTCCGCTGTCGTTCTTGATTCCCTTGATTCTTTGCTTCAAAATTTCTTCTATTATTTCAGCAATTTCATTTACATAGGGATCATCGTCTTCAAGATACATAAACAAAGTTACAAAGGGAGCTTGACCGTTTGAAGTCATCAATGTATTGATTTGATATTGAATTGTTTGAATTCCGCTTTCAAGGTCCTTCTTGGTCATTTTTTTCGCCATTTTTTCGGCAAGTTCTATATCTCCAAGGGTATCAAGAGCGAGATTTAAATTCTTTTCATAGGATTTTCTCAAGTACTTTCCTAAGCATGAAACATTTATGGATTGTCCACCGTATTGGTTGGATGCTATTTGCGCTATGATCTGTGTCATCACATTACACGCCACTTGAAAAGACTTGGGAGTTTCAATCATCTTTCCGTTAACTACCGTTCCGTTATCCAACATATCCTTCATATTAACCAAACAACAGTTGAATATTGGTTGTATTATGTAGTCCATATCGTGGATGTGGATTACAGCATCGTCATGAGCCTCAACAAGGTCTTGAGGAAGCATTTTTCTCTTTGCTATGTCCTTGGAAACTTCTCCTGCGATTAAATCCCTTTGCGTTGAGGCAATAATCGCATTCTTATTGGAGTTTTCATCCATGACGTCAATGTTGGTTCTGTTGAGCAGACCCAGTATTTCATTATCGGTGGTGTTCTGTTCTATCTTATAGGCTTGAACTGCCTTGTAATTTTCATAAGCTCTAGCCGTGGAGGGATTGTTGAAACTTATGAGTTTATAATATACCTGTTCCTCTATGTCAAATATGGACATGGGATCTTCCAGTGTTAATGCGTACTCTTCTATTTCCCTAGCGATAGTATCCGCTTGATTTTCTACAAATATCCCGTTGGAGGAGTTCATTGCCTTTTCTATGGCAATTTTTATCTTTTCACCATCGAAGGGAACCTTTACTCCATTTCTTTTTATTACCTCAATCATTCTAAACTCTCCTTTATTTGATAGATAGAGTATACTATATATAGTGTGCTTTATCAATAAGTTTTTTATAAATACACTTTATATTGATGAAGCTCCCTTGTGCTTAAAGGCTTGAAAATAAAGTTTTCCCACGATTTTCACAAAGATTTTTTATAAAAAATTTTACATAATAAAATTTAAAATTTTTATTTTCGAAAGGTGGGTAATAATATAATCAGGGAGTTTATAAATATGTATACTACATATAGTATGTGGAGGTAATAAAATGAAATTAGATATTTTTTCCGATGTCATCTGCACTTGGTCCTACGGAGAGGAAAAAGTGCTCCGTGCCATAGATTATATATACGATGGACAAATTGAATTTAAAAACACCATGGGCATAATCTTTAACGATTACAAAGATGTGCTTCCCATGAATATGAAGGACAGGGCCTCCGACGAAGTTGCCAACAATATCTTGCTGTCGATTTGGAGAGCAGGTGTAAATATTCATAAAATGCCCGTGATGACCAGTGCACCCAACTTAATATCAGATGAAAATCCCGGCACGCAATTTATCAGCAGAGGCTTTGTGACCTTTAGAATCATCAAACCTGAACTCGCCAATGAATTTTTAAGAGAACTTAGACTTGCGACCATTCTATATGGAAAAAATACCATGGATTTGGAAGTGCTTGCAGATATTGCAGAAGAATTTTCCGTGGACAGAGATGAATTTAAAGAAGTGTTCGAAAATCAATCCATGGAGGAATTTCTGTCGGACAGGATGAAGTGCTTCGACAGGAGATTTGAAAGATATCCCAATTTTATGTACACCGATGAAGGTGGCAAGGAATATATTTTAAAGGGATACAAGACCAAGGAAGAATTGATGGGGTTCATAGATCGCTTCTCAGATATTCCCAAAAGAGAGATCACGCTCGACGAAGAAAGCGTCAAGGAATTTATTCGCAAGTACAAAAAGGTCTTTATTCCGGAAATAGTAGAAGTTTTTGGACAGGAAGAGGAAGTAAATAAAATTCTTGAAACTTTAGAAAATGAAGATTTTATAAAAATAGAAAAAGTAGGCACGGGAAAGGAAATAACCCTTGAGGAGCAATAAAAAAGAGAGGAGCAAATCCTCTCTTTTATTTTTATTCTGTCGCCACAGATTTTTCTTCTTTTATTTCCTCTAAAGTTATTCTCTCGGTGTTTTCAAGAAGTCTGTAATCTTCTTTTAATTTGTCGCTTATTGATAATTGTACTTTTCTGTTGTTTCTTGCTCCTGTTCCTGCAGGTATCAGCTGTCCTATTATTATGTTTTCCTTCAGTCCTGCCAGCAAGTCCTCTTTGCCCTTTATTGCGGCATCTGTGAGTACTCTGGTGGTTTCTTGGAAGGATGCGGCAGACAGGAAGGAGTCTGTGGCAAGAGATGCCTTTGTAATTCCCAGTAGGGCTTGTTCTCCCTCTGCAGGTTGAAGACCTTTTTCTTCCATTTCCTTGTTCTTTTGTTCCAATTCATAGGCATCTACCAAGGAGCTGGGTAGGAAGGAGGTATCTCCTGAGTCCAAAATTTTAACCTTAGAAAGCATTTGTCTTACTATTATTTCGATGTGTTTGTCGTTTATGTCTACCCCTTGCAATCTGTAAACTCTTTGGACTTCCTTGACGATGTATTCCTGTACTCCCTTGACTCCCTTTACACGGAGCAGGTCTTGAGGATATACGGAACCTTGAGTCAATTCTTGACCCTTTTCTACATATTCTCCTTCTTTGACTTTAAGTCTTGAACCGTAGACTATGTTGTAGGTTTCGCTTTCGCCCTTTTCATTTGTCACTACGACTTCTCTTTTGTTGTTTTGTTCTTTTATGGTGACGATTCCGTCTATTTCTGAAATAACGGCAATCCCCTTGGGTTTTCTGGCTTCAAATAGTTCTTCTACACGGGGAAGACCTTGTGTGATATCGGCTGCTGATGCTACTCCGCCTGTGTGGAAAGTTCTCATGGTAAGCTGTGTACCCGGCTCTCCGATGGATTGAGCTGCAATTACACCTACGGCTTCTCCGATGCCTACCACGTTACCTGTGGCGAGGTTTCGTCCATAGCAGTGAATGCACACTCCGTCCTTGCTCTTACAGCCCAGTACGGATCTTACTTTGACTTCTTTTATTCCCATCTCTTCTATTTTTTCAGCCGCTTCGTCTGTTATCTGTTCATTCTTGCCTACCAATACTTCTCCGGTGTCAGGATCTCTTATTTCTTCTGCGGAAAATCTTCCTTCGATTCTGTCCTTCAGTTTTTCGATGATTTCATTTCCATCTCTGAAATCCTTAACGGTGATGTATTCTTCGCTGCCGCAGTCCTCTTCCTTGACGATTACCTGTTGTGAAACGTCTACAAGTCTTCTGGTCAAGTATCCTGAGTCCGCAGTTCTGATAGCCGTGTCGGCAAGTCCCTTTCTGGATCCGTGAGCGGACATATAGAACTCAAGTACTGACAATCCTTCACGGAAGTTTGATGTGATGGGAACTTCTATGGTTCTACCTGAGGGAGATGCCATAAGTCCACGCATACCCGCAAGTTGTCTGATTTGGTTCTTGGATCCTCTGGCTCCTGAATCCGCCATTATATAGATGTTGTTTAATTTGTCAAAGCCTGCAATTACATCTTCTGTAAGCTCTTCAGTGGCATTGTTCCAGATTTCTATGACCTTTTCATATCTTTCTTCATCGGATATGAA
>JAUNLL010000016.1:10478-20838 GCA_030532275.1 Peptoniphilus sp.
TGGCATTGTTCCAGATTTCTATGACCTTTTCATATCTTTCTTCATCGGATATGAATCCACGACGGAAGGCCTTTTCGTACTTGTCCACTTCCTTTTGCGCCTTATCCAGTATCGCCTGCTTGGTGTCAGGTATTTGTATATCGGACATGGATATGGATATGGCTCCAATGGTGGAATAGTGGTAGCCGGCTTCCTTTATATTGTCAAGAAGTTTGGCAGTTTTTATATTGCCGTGTTTTTTATAGGTTTTCTCCACTATTTTACCAAGCATCTTCTTGTCGATTACTTGATCTATTTCAAGAGAATATTTATCTTTTTTTCTATCTACAAATCCAAGGTCTTGCGGAATGAAGTCGTTCATGATGAATCTTCCTGCTGTTGAGTAGAGTATTTTACCGATTTTGTCATTTTCATCGGCGTATCTTCTCATACCCACCTTTGCATGCAGACTTAGTTTGCCTGAATAGTAGGCTTGCATCAATTCGTCAAAATCCCTGAATATCATGCCTTCGCCCTTGAGATTCTTTTCATCTCTGCTCACTGTCAGATAGTAACAACCCAGTACCATGTCCTGTGTGGGCGTGGTGATGGGCTTGCCGTCCTTAAGTGCCAAGATGTTGTTCGTAGAAAGCATGAGCAGTCTTGCTTCAGCCTGTGCTTCCGTTGAAAGAGGCAAGTGGACAGCCATTTGGTCACCGTCAAAGTCGGCATTGTAAGCTGTACAAGCCAAGGGATGCAGTTTGATGGACTTCCCTTCCACAAGGACGGGTTCAAAGGCTTGTATTCCCAGTCTGTGCAGTGTGGGAGCACGGTTTAAGAGAACGGGATGGTCCTTTATGACTTCTTCCAACACGTCCCAAACTTCTGATTTTGCCCTTTCCACCAATCTCTTGGCAGATTTAATGTTGTGAGCATGACCTCTTGCCACCAATTCCCTCATTACGAAGGGCTTGAACAGTTCAAGAGCCATGTTTCTCGGCAAACCGCATTGATAAAATTTAAGTTCCGGTCCTACGACTATTACCGAACGACCTGAATAGTCGACACGCTTTCCAAGAAGGTTCTGTCTGAAACGACCTTGCTTACCCTTTAACATCTCCGACAGAGATTTAAGGGGTCTGTTGCCGGGGCCTGTTACGGCTCTTCCACGTCTTCCGTTGTCTATTAAAGCATCTACCGCTTCTTGAAGCATTCTTTTTTCGTTTCTAACTATTATGTCAGGTGCATTTATGTCAAGTAATTTTTTAAGTCTGTTATTTCTGTTTATTATTCTTCTATATAGGTCATTTAGATCCGATGTGGCAAATCTGCCCCCGTCTAATTGAACCATGGGTCTTAAATCCGGCGGAATTACCGGTATGGCATCCAGTATCATCCACTCGGGTTTATTGTGTGATTTGATAAAGGCTTCTATGACTTCAAGTCTTCTTGAAATTCTTATCTTCTTTTGTCCTGTGGCAGCCTTCAATTCATCGGTTAAATTTTTAGATTCTTCATTTAAGTCGATTTGCAACAGCAAATCTTTAACTGCTTCCGCACCCATCTTAGCTACAAATTTATCTTTGAATTCATTTTTGTATTCTCTGTATTCCGCTTCAGATAAAATTTGCTTTACATATAGAGGTGTTTCTCCGGGTTCTACACGAGTTACTACAAAGGATGCGAAGTAAAGGATTTTTTCAAGAACTCTGGGACTCATGTCCAACACAAGGCCCATTCTCGAGGGTATTCCTTTAAAGTACCATATGTGAGATACGGGAGCCGCCAGTTCGATGTGACCCATTCTCTCACGTCTTACCTTCGATTTTGTAACTTCAACTCCGCACTTTTCGCAGACTACACCCTTGTATCTGACTCTTTTATATTTTCCGCAACTACATTCCCAGTCCTTTGTGGGTCCGAAGATTTTTTCGCAGAAAAGTCCTTCCTTTTCAGGTTTAAGAGTTCTGTAATTTATGGTCTCGGGTTTTTTTACTTCTCCGTAGGACCATTGTCTTATTTTTTCCGGTGAAGCTAATCCAATTTTTATGGAATGGAATAATTCATGTTCGCTCAAGGAGCACTCTCTCCTTTCTTATAGACATTAATCTTCCGGTTCTTCTATTGAAAAACCGTCATCAAAACTATCTTCATAATCGTCGCTGTCATCCGCATACTCATCTTCAGATTCATATTCCTCATCATTTGATATTTTTCGAATTGCAGATGTCGCCATGGAACTGTCTTCCTTTGAATACTCGGTTAACTCTCTCGCTTCGCTTTTTTCGTCGATTAAGTTATCTATTCTATCCAAATCTTCGTCGTCCTGTTCAAGGTCTATTTCCTTGCCGAATTCATCTAATACCTTGATTTCCAAAGCCAAGGATTCAAGTTCCTTGATCAAGACTTTAAAGGATTCCGGAACTCCCGGTTGTGGAATTTCCTCTCCCTTTATGATGGCTTCGTAGGTCTTTACTCTACCCACAATGTCATCACTCTTGACAGTTAACATCTCTTGGAGTGTATAGGATGCTCCATAGGCTTCAAGAGCCCAAACTTCCATTTCTCCGAATCTTTGTCCTCCGAATTGAGCCTTTCCTCCCAAGGGTTGTTGTGTTACCAGAGAGTAAGGTCCTATTGATCTTGCGTGGATCTTTTCATCAACTAAGTGGTGAAGTTTCAACATATACATGTATCCAACAGTTACCGGGTGGTCAAATTCCTCTCCCGTTCTTCCGTCCCTTAATTGAATTTTTCCGTCTTCCGGATATCCTGCAAGTTTTAATGAATCTATAATGTCCTGTTCGTTTGCACCGTCAAATACCGGTGTCGCAACATGCCATCCAAGTTGCTTAGCTGCCAGTCCCAAGTGCACTTCAAGTACTTGTCCCAAGTTCATACGGGAAGGTACGCCCAAGGGATTGAGGACTATTTGTATGGGAGTTCCGTCGGGCATGTAGGGCATGTCCTCAGCAGGAAGTATCCTGGAGATTACACCCTTGTTACCGTGACGACCGCACATCTTATCTCCCACTTGGATTTTTCTCTTAGTGGCTACGAAAACTCTTACCATTTCGTTTACTCCCGGTTGGAGTTCATCTCCCGCCGCTCTGGTAAAGGTCTTTACATCCACTACTATTCCCGATTCTCCGTGAGGAAGTGTCAAGGATGCATCTCTGACTTCACGGGCCTTTTCTCCGAAGATGGCTCTCAAAAGTCTTTCTTCGGCGGATAGTTCCGTTTCGCCCTTCGGTGTCACCTTGCCCACCAAAATACTTCTGGGCTTTACTTCCGCACCGATTCTTATGATTCCTCTTTCATCAAGATCCTTGAGCATATCGTCGCCCACATTGGGAATATCTCTTGTTATCTCTTCAGCACCCAATTTTGTATCTCTGGCTTCACATTCGTATTCTTCTATGTGCAGAGATGTGAGGGTGTCGTTTATCACCAGTTCTTGATTTATCAGTATGGCATCTTCATAGTTGTAGCCTTCCCAGTTCATGAAAGCTATGAGTATGTTCTTACCAAGAGCCATCTCTCCCAAATCCGTTGAAGGTCCGTCAGCAATGACTTCTCCCTTCTTGACCCTTTGTCCCTTAACAACTATGGGTCTTTGGTTTATGGTGGTGCTTTGGTTTCCTCCTATGAATTTGTGCAATTTAAATGTCTCCGTGTTTCCGTCGTCTTTTTTGAGGACGATTTTGTCGGAAGTCACATAGGAAATCTCTCCATCATCTGTGGCAAGTACCACTACTCCGGAGTCCTTTGCCGCTCTGTATTCAATGCCCGTACCTATGATGGGAGCTTCGGTTTTAAGCAGAGGTACAGCTTGACGTTGCATGTTGGCACCCATCAGCGCTCTGTTGGCGTCGTCATTTTCAAGGAAGGGTATCATGGAAGTTCCTACCGCAACTATTTGTTGAGGTGATACGTCCATGTAGGTTACTGCCTTGGAGTCGTAAATATCAACTACTCCTTCATGACCTCTTGCCACTACTCTGCTGTTTATGAACTTTCCATTCTCATCCAAGGGTTCATTGGATTGAGCAATTATCTGTTTATATTCCACATCAGCTGTAATGTAATCTATTTCATCCGTTACAATACCTTCGCCGAGCTTCACCTTTCTGTAAGGTGTTTCAATAAATCCGTATTCGTTAATTCTGGCATAAGTTGTAAGTGATGTGATAAGTCCTATATTTGGTCCTTCAGGGGTTTCAATAGGACACATTCTTCCGTAATGTGAATTATGGACATCACGCACTTCAAATCCCGCTCTATCTCTACTCAACCCACCAGGTCCAAGTGCAGATAACCTTCTTTTGTGAGTTAATTCCGATAGAGGATTGTTTTGATCCATAAATTGTGACAATTGTGAAGATCCGAAAAACTCTTTTATAGCAGCTGTCACAGGTCTGATATTTATAAGAGATTGGGGAGTTGTGGCATCCACATCCTGTACGGTCATTCTCTCACGAATAACTCTTTCCATTCTGGATACGCCTATTCTGAATTGATTTTGCAGAAGTTCTCCCACGGATCTTATTCTTCTGTTGCCTAAGTAGTCAATGTCATCTACAAAGCCCACTCTGTTAAATAATCCGAACTCATAGGAGATTGCTGAAATAATATCATCTACTATTATGTGTCTCGGACTTAAAGTATTGATGTTCTTCTTTATTTCTTCTTTGAACTTATCGGTGTCGTCGGAAAATTCTTCATATAGTTCTTTAAATAGAGGGAAGTACACTTTTTCATTCAGTCCCAAATCCCTTAGGCTGAATCCCAATTCTTCTTCATCTATTTTTGAAAAATTATTTCCCACAACCTTTATGGTTCTGTCATCTTCGCCTTCTCTCGTCGCCTTTATGGTGATGAGAAGTTCATTTATTCCCGCCGACTCTATTTGTTCGGCAATATCTTCATTTATCATCTCTCCTTCGGCTACTAAAATTTCACCTGTGAGAGGATTAATTACATCTTCCGATGCGTAATGATTTGCAATTCTGTCTGAAATTCCTAATTTCTTATTGAACTTGTATCTTCCGACATGGGCCAAATCGTACCTTCTATTATCAAAAAACATATTTTCAAATAATGAAGTCGCCGAATCCAGTGTCGGAGGTTCTCCGGGTCTGAGTTTCTTGTAAATTTCGATTAGAGCTTCTTCTTTGTTGGTAGTTACGTCTTTTTCAAAGGTCTTTAAAAGATGTTCACTCTCTCCTAGCAAGTCAATGATCTCTTGATTGCTTTGAACTCCTATTGCACGAAGCAAAATAGTGATGGGAATTTTCCTTGTTCGGTCAATTCTCACGTTAACTACGCCCTGTGCGTCGGTTTCAAATTCCAGCCAAGCACCTCTGTTGGGAATCAAGGTTGAAGAATACAACTTATCTCCCGCCTTGTCCGTTTCTTCCTTGTAATAGGCACCGGGACTTCTGACAAGCTGTGAAACAACTACACGTTCAGCACCGTTGATCACAAAGGTTCCCGTGGAGGTCATCAAGGGCAGATCTCCCATGAAAACTTCCTGTTCCTTGACCTCTCCCGTTTCGGTGTTGATCAATCTCACCTTTACCTTTAAAGGCGCCGAATAGTTAGTATCTCTTTCCTTAGCTTCTTCGACACTGTACTTGATTTCATCTGAAATATAGTAGTCGACAAACTCTAAAATCAAATTTCCTGAATAATCCTCTATTGGAGATACGTCTTCAAATACTTCTCGTAACCCCTTTTCCAAAAGCCAATTGAAAGAAGAAGTCTGCACTTCGATAAGATTTGGTAGCGACAATACCTCCGGTATGCGAGAAAAGCTCATTCTTTCTCGTTTTCCATACTTTGCAGGATGCACCATTTTTATTCACCCCTCATATTCTAAACAGGCATTATACCTAATTTAGAGAACACTACGCCAGTTTACTTTATTATATGCAATTAGTTATTATAACATATATTTTTATAATCTCAAACATTTTTTTATAAAAAAACTGCGAAATTTTTCGCAGCCTTATTATTCCCTTTAAATTTTTATGTTTAAAATTTAATTTTGTCCCTTATTTTTGTAAGAGAGATTAAAGTTCAATTTTTTTGAAACCTGATCCCATGATTTCCGTGGTTTCACTTACAGCCATAAAGGCTGCCGGATCCACATCTTTGACTATATCCTTCAGCGTGACCAGTTGCACCGATGTGCAGATTATAAATATAACCTTCAAGTCCTTTCTGTTATATGCCCCTTCGCCATTTATGTAGGTGACTCCTCTGTTCATCTTCTGATATATGCCCTTGGTGATTTCATCGTACTTGGAGGAGATTATCAGGACTTGTTTTTGCCTTCCCACTCCCAATTGTATCCTGTCCGATACTTGGTAGCTTATGAATAGCGAAATCAGAGTGAACATGGCTTCGTCAAAGGTGAATATAAATCCCGATATGGTTATGATGACGAAGTTTATCGCCATGAGAGCACTGCCTATTTTGACATTGTACTTCTTTTTAATGTATGTGCCTATGATGTCCAGTCCGCCGGTGGACGTTCCGTTTTTCAAGGTTACTCCTATGCCCACTCCATTGAGAACTCCTCCGAAGATAGCTCCCAACAGTATATTCTCTGTCATGGAGAAGCCTACGGGGGTTAATTTATTTAAAAATTCAAGGTAGAAGGACACTAGAAATACGGACATTATTGAAAAGACCATGAATTCTTTGCTTAAATATTTAACTCCCAAGATTATCATGGGCAAGTTTATCAGCAATATGAAAACAGACATGGAGATTCCAGTGACATGACTTATGAGGGTACTCATTCCCAGAACACCCGAGGCTATCATGTTGTTGGGTTTTAAAAAATATTCAAGAGCCAAGGCACAGAAGAAGTTACCCACCACTACTGCCAGTATTTTTCTTATTAAAATATCCCTTTCAATGTTTAAGTTAAATTTCAACTTCATTCCCCCCCACTATTGATTATATACAATATGGACAATTTTTAAATATTTTTCTGGAATTTATAAAAGTATTTTGACTTCTTTTTTGTAAATATTCGCAAAAAAATAAGAGCCTAAGATATCTTAGACTCTCATGTGAATTATTAGATTTCCAATTGAACTTTTGCTTCTACAGCCTTTAGCAGTGAACCGTCGATTAGTGTTTCGGTTGCTTTTTCAAGTTCGTCATAGATTTCGATTTCTTTATCTTCTTCGATGAGTTTAACCTTTGATCTGAATTCGTCATAAGCTGCTTGTGTTCCTACGCCCAATTTGTAGTCGCCCATTTCTTTTCTGAAGTCGATAGCTTGAATTGCAGCCATGATTTCAGTTGCAACTATTCTTCTTGAGTTTTGGATTATGTCTTTAGCTTTTCTTGCTGCTATTGTTCCCATGGATACGAAGTCTTCTTGGTTTTCACAAGATGTGATTGAATCCACTGATGCAGGATGTGCAAGAACTTTATTTTCTGATGCAAGTGCTGCAGCAGCGTATTGAGTGATCATGAATCCTGAGTTCAAGCCCGGGTGTTTTACAAGGAATGACGGGAAGTCTGAAAGTTGATGGTTTACAAGTCTTTCAAGTCTTCTTTCGGAGATGTTTCCGATTTCAGATGCAGCTATTCCCAAGAAGTCAAAGGGTTGTGCCATGGGTTCACCGTGGAAGTTACCGCCTGAGATTACTGTTCCGTCAGGTGATACTATGGGGTTGTCAGTTGCAGCGTTGATTTCTATGGCAACTTTTTCAGCTACATAGTCGATGCTGTCTTTGTTTGCTCCGTGAACTTGAGGTATGCATCTAAGTGAGTAAGCGTCTTGTACTCTGATTTCTCCTTGGTGAGTAACGCATGTGGAACCTTCTGTAAGTGCTCTGATGTTCTTAGCAGTTGCAAGGCATCCCTTGTGAGGACGAATTATGTGAAGTTTTTCTTGGAATGCATCAATGATTCCTCTGTGTGCTTCAAGAGAAAGAGCTCCTGCCAAGTCGGAAAGTTTTAACAAGTTCATTGCATCGTAGGTTGCAAGTGCTCCTATACCTGTAAGAACTGTTGTACCGTTAATAAGTGCAAGACCTTCCTTTGCAGCTAGTTTTATAGTTGCAATGCCTGCTTTTTCCATAGCTTCCTTACCGCTCATCAGTTCTCCTTCGTAGTAAGCACGACCAAGGCCGAGCATGGGAAGAACCATGTGTGCTAAGGGTGCCAAGTCACCACTTGCTCCCACTGATCCCTTTTCAGGAATGTGAGGAATAACGCCCTTGTTAAGCATATCAAGAATTGTTTCAACTGTTTCAAGTCTGATTCCTGATTGTCCCTTTACAAGAGAGTTTATTCTTATGAGCATTACGGCTCTTACTTCTTCTTCAGAAAGGGGATTTCCAAATCCGCTTGAGTGTGTTCTTATCAAGTTTTCTTGAAGTTGAGTTGTATCTTCTTTAGAGATGCTAACTTCTGATAGAGATCCGAATCCTGTGGTTATTCCGTAAACTACTCTTTCTTGTTCAACGATTTCTTCTACTATTGCTCTTGATTTTTTTACTCTTTCAATGGCTTCAGCTTCTATTTCAACTAAAGCATGAAATCTGGCAACTTCAACAACTTCTTCTATTGTTAAATTTTCGCCGTTAATAATAATTTTTTTCATTACTTCCTCCCAAACTAAATAATTTTTAAATTTTATTAAATAAATTGTTTCCCGCAAGTTTTTTGTTCAAGCGGGAAAACAACTTAAACCAAAGTTTATCCGAGCATTGTCGCGCCTATTACTCCACCTATTATTAGAGGAATATCGAAGGCTATAAATGTAGGAACACTGGTGTCCCAAATGTGTTCGTGTTGACCGTCCGCATTAAGTCCGGATGTAGGTCCAAGAGTTGAGTCTGATGCAGGTGAACCGGCATCTCCCAGAGCTGCTGCAATACCGATTAAAAGTATTGTAGATGCAGGTGAGAAACCTAGTTTCAAACAAAGAGGTACATATATTGCCGCTACAATCGGAATAGTTCCAAAGGAAGTTCCGATACCCATAGTTATCAAAAGACCTATCATCAACATTACAAATGCCGCTACAGCCTTTGAACCTTGCATGTATCCTGCTGCTGTTGTTACAAGATCTTCAACTGCTCCACTTGAGCTAAGTACTGTTCCGTATCCTGCAGCTACAAGCATTACGAAAGCTATAAAGCCCATCATGTCTATACCGCCGTTCATAACTTCGTCAATGTTTTTCCACTTAATACATCCTGTGATGACCATTGTGAAAAGTCCTGCCAATGCCGCATAGGGAAGTGATGTTGTAACTATTGATACCACTGCTGTAACTATGCAGGCAATCAATGCTCCCCAAGCTTCCTTGGTCATTGAAATCTCTTTGTTCATAGTTTCTTCACTTTGTCCTGGAACAGGAAGGTCTTCATAATTTCTATCTCTTCCATATAGGAATAGAACTGCCAATATAAGACCTATCAACATTGAAAGTCCTCCGATCCACATAACACCTGCAGTGTCGGCTATGGTTACGGGCATTCCAAATTGAGTTATGTTGTCTTCAAGTATTTGATGGAATATCAATCCGAATCCAATGGGAATTGATATATAGGGTGCCTTCAAACCGAAGGTAAGAGCACATGCCATGGCTCTTCTGTCTATCTTTAATTTATTCATCAAAGGTAGAAGAGGTGGAATCAGGATTGGAATAAAAGCGATGTGAACAGGCACCAAGTTTTGTGAAAAACAAGCTATTATTGCGATGGCAAAAATCATTACAAACTTTTTACCTGATAATACTCTGGACAGCTTCTTTGAAAGAATAGCCCCAAGACCTGATTGTGCAAGTCCGTAAGCGAATGCTCCAAGCAATATGTAACTAAGTGCTGTCGCTGAGTTTCCACCCATACCGGAGATTAAAACGTCTATTATGTTATTGTCTGCGCCGGCTTGATAAATGGGCATTCCGGCTGCTACGCCCCCTACTACTGCCGCTACTAAGATTGATAACAATACGTTGAATTTTATCAAACAAAGCGCGCACATAACTATTACTGAAATAACTACTGGATTTAATAATATCATTATTATACCTCCTTTAAAATTTATAATAACAAGCTCACGCTTGAAATTACCGAAAAAATTAAACTAATTTCATTGATTTAATTTCAAGTACCCTCTTTGCCGGTAAGATCAAAGTACCTGTCTTTGACGTGAAATCGTTTTATTTTCTCTCAGGACAAATTCCATGAATACTGTTTCGATCCTTTTATTTCCATAGAATTTTCCATATTATGTAAAATTTAAAAATAAATTCTCTATATCTCTATGAAATTTAAATTTCAGGATATATTTTATATAAGCATTACTCTTTTTATACATTTAGATTATCACATTTTCAATAAAA
>JAUNLL010000017.1 GCA_030532275.1 Peptoniphilus sp.
CATTACAAGGGTGTGTGCTTGATCTATTTTTGTGTTGAATACCTCTCTTTGTTTAACTCCGAATCTGTGTTGTTCATCTGTAACTGTAATTCCCAGATTTTTAAAAACAACTTCTTCATTGAGTAGAGAATGTGTTCCTATGACTATATCTATTTCTCCGATTTTAAGTCCGTTCAGTATTCTCTCTCTGTTTCTTTGCTTTGTTGAGCCGACTAAGAGTTCTATTTTCACTCCCAGACGCTCTAAAAGGGCTCTAAAACTGTTTAAGTGTTGATTTGCAAGGATTTCCGTGGGTACCATTATAGCCGATTGATATCCGTTTAAATAGGCGAGATACATCACTATGATGGACACTATGGTTTTGCCTGAACCCACATCACCCTGCACAAGCCTGTTCATCTTATATCCTGAGTTTAAATCGTCAAATATTTCTCCTATTACCCTCTGCTGTCCGTCGGTTAGTTTAAAGGGCAACTTTTCAATGAATTCATCCACTTCTTCAAATATTTTCATAGGCTTCATTTTTACTGATTTATTGTATTTTTTTATCGATAGCAGCTTCAATTGAAATAACAACAATTCTTCAAAGATCAGCCTTCTTCTTGAAGCTTGCAATAATTCTCTATTTCTAGGTAGGTGGATATTTTTTATGGATTCATTTTTATCCATCAATCTATACTTATCTATTAAATTTTTAGGGATATTTTCATAGAATAAATTTTTATCGATGACCTGATCTATCAATTTAGAAATATCCCTGTTGTTTACATGCCTTGATTGAGGATAAACAGGATAAATTTTTGATTTGCTGAAATACACTCCATAATCCAACACTTCCGGAGAAGCAATGGTAACTTGAGATCTGAAAATGTTCACTTTTCCTGTGACGATATATCTTTTGTTTAGTTCTATTTTATTCTTTATGAATTTGTTGTTAAAAAAAGTAATTTTTGCAGTATAAGTATCGTCTTCCACCGCATAGGATAGGAGATGTAAATTTCTTCTAACTCTCCTGTCCTCAATCAAGGATTTAAATTCTACGGCAAATGTCGCCTTTTCTCCCTCAATTGCGTCCTTTAACTTTTTTATTTCGCTTTTATCCTCATAATCCCTTGGATAGTAGGTCAACAGATCTTCAACATTGGATATTCCCATTTCCTTTAAATATTTTTCTCTCTTGGGACCCACTCCCTTTAAAAATCTGATTGAGTCTCCTAATTTCAAGCTGTCACCTTCTTTATACAAAATAAGAAGTCCAATGGACTCCTTATTCTAAAGATATTAAATAATAATACAAGGGCTGATTCCCTTCAATTAAATCAATATCCAAATCTTCATATTCAGCATCTAAATCTTCATAAAGTCGCCTTGCATCTTCTTCCGTGAGATCATATCCCCAAAACAATGTAATCATTGAAGTGTCTTCGTTTACAAGTTTTGAAATCAATTCCTTTGTCACTTCAGAAACATCCTTGCCGGAAGAAAGTATCTCTTTACCGCCAAGTCCTATGATGTCGCCACTTGTAATGGACTGTCCGTTCATGTTGGTATCTCTCACAGCATAGGTTACTTGAGCTGACTTAACTTCCTTTATGGCATCGGTCATTCTTTCGACATTTTCCTGCGGACTGATTTCCGAATTAAAGGACAACATTGCAGTAACTCCTTCAGGAATTGACTTGGTAGGTATTATAAATACGTTCTTTTCAGATAAATCTCTGGCTTGATTTGCAGCCAATATAATGTTGCCGTTGTTGGGAACTATATAGATATTTTCGCTGTTTAAGCTGTCAATGGCATTTATGAAATCCTCAGTACTGGGATTCATGGTCTGTCCGCCTTCCACGATATAATCGGCACCCAAGGACTTGAATACTTCGTTAATTCCCTTGCCCAAGGATACCACGATGAAGGAAGACTCCTTTTTCTCAACGGTTTCACTGGAATTTGCACTTTCAAGCCTTTCAGCTTGCTTTAGTTCTTCATTGTTAAATAGAATTTCTTGATGTTGAAATCTCATGTTGTCGATTTTTATATCTTGAAGTCCGCCTAACTCAAGGGCATTTTCTAAGACGACGCCGGGATTATTTGTGTGAATATGAACCTTTATTATTCCACTTCCCGAACCTCCGACAACTAACAGACAATCTCCCATGGGTGACAACTTTTCTTTAAAGGCATCCACATCTTCATAATCCGTCTTTATGATGAATTCCGTACAATATCCGAATTTTATATCTTGATTTTCTTCAGTTAAAATGATTTCCTTTTGAGCCTTCGCCTTCATTACCTCGTCTTCAGTAGCAGATATCCTTTCTCCGCGAAGAGCCTTTAAAAGTCCCTCAAATAAAACAACTAAGCCCTTTCCTCCTGCATCTACAACGCCTGCATCCTTTAATACTTGAAGTTTTTCAGGAGTTTTGTCAAGAGAAGTCTTTGCAGCCTTTACGAAATCCGTCAAGAAATCGATTATATTATTGTAATTCTTGTTTTTTCGCACAGCAAAGTCCGCCGCTTCTCTACCCACTGTCAATATGGTGCCTTCAGTAGGCTTCATAACAGCCTTATAAGTGGTTTCCGAAGCTGATTTAAAGGCAAGGGCCAAATCCCTTACTCCGGCATCGTCCCTGCCCTTTAACCCCTCAGAAAATCCTCTTAAATACTGAGATAATATAACACCCGAATTTCCTCTTGCTCCCATCAAAGAACCTGTGGACATCGCCTCTGCAACTTTGTAAATAGAGCTTTTATCCTCCAGACTGTCAACTTGTTTTAAAGATGATTTTGCTGTCAAGGACATATTAGTCCCCGTATCTCCATCGGGAACGGGAAACACATTGAGGGCATTGATTTCATCTATGTACAAAATAAGGTAGTTCACAGCTCCGGTAAAAGCCTCCGCCAATTTAGTACCATTTATCCTTTCAATATTCAATTCAATCCCCCTATTTTGTTCTTATTCCTTCAACAATTACATCTATATTATTAACTGTTAAACCCGTTAAATTTTCCACATTAAACTTCACTCGGTCGATTATGTTTTCTCCGACTGTGGATATTTTTACTCCATATTCTAAAACCACATGCAATGTGATATTCAATTCATCATTTTCAGTATTTACTGAAATTCCCTTGGATAATTTATCGAATTTTAATATTTCTAATATTCCATCTGCCGCATTTTTAGCAGCCATGCCTACAATCCCGTAGCTCTCCATAGCAGAAATACCCGCTATGCTCGCTATTACATTATTTTCAATTATTATATAACCCTCTTGGCTTCTAATATTTGCAGACATACTACGCCTCCTTGGAAATGTTATTTTTAATATTTTTAATTATATCATATTATTTTACATATTTTAATGAATTTTATTCTTTAATGAAACATTGAAATTTCAATATTCTATATTTATTTATCCCTCTGCGGACATCCCGTATCATCATTTTTTTAATTTCTCACGCTTTGATTTTGCTGATATAATAATAAAAACATTCCCACCATAAAACTGAGAAAAATATAAAATAGTGATGTAAGACACAGATTTTAATCTATCAATCCATTATTATTAATGTAAAAAGAAGCTGAAGACGTTAAAGAATTAAATTCGGAAATAACAGCGAAAGTAATGGACGTTGTAATTGTAAGTAGAAAGGATACAATGAGAGAAGTTTTAGATCCAAGATCATAGTGCGGAATCTGCAATTACGACAATATCCGACCGGCTTACTTTACGGAAAAATTTAAATTTAAAACAAAGTAGTGGTAGTTTTCGGCTCTTATGGGCGGTCAGGAGAAGCTGTAAAGTAGTTTTTATTATGAAAGAAGGTAATTATGAATCAAAAAAACCAACTAAAAGATTTAATTAAAAGGCTTCACTTAGGAGAAGACCAAGTAGAAATAAAAAAAGACTTCAAGAAAAATTTTGGACACGTTTCATCAAGTGAAATAGCAAAGCTAGAGGCTGAGTTGATCAGTGAAGGACTAGAGGTTGAGGAAGTTCAAAGACTTTGCAATATTCACGCAGACGTCTTTCAGGGAAGCATAAGTGACCTGCACAGTTTGGACCAAGTAGACCAAGAAAAGGGTCACCCTCTGCATATTTTTAGAAAGGAAAATGTTGGTCTAGTTGAGTATTTGAGGAACAGCTTTGAACCTCTTTTCGAAAAATATAAAGAAGACTTCAGCGAAGAAGTAAAAATCGACCTACTTGCTGAAGTGCATGAGCTTTCAAAAATAGACCGACACTATTCAAGAAAAGAAAATCTATTTTTCCCATTTTTAGAAAAGGCAGGAGTAAACGGACCTCCTCAAGTAATGTGGGGAAAAGACGACGAAGTTAGAGCACTGCTAAAGGAAGCAAAGAAACTGGACAAAGAAGCCCTAGTAGAAAAAATCGACTTAGCTCTTGAAGAAATTAAATCGATGATTACTAAAGAAAATGACATCTTATCCCCCTTGTTGTTGAAAAATATAAGGGCATTTGAATGGATTACCATAGCTAGAGCATCAGCTACCATTGGCTATGCCTTTAACGGAGGAATTGAAGGAGCTTCTCCATCAGATGCTATGAATTGGATTGAAAAACAAAAGGGAGCAGGAATTGACAAGTCTGAGGAACTTCTTGAAGAAATTAAAGTTATGGAAGGAGAAACTATCTATTTTCCATCAGGTGCCATAAATTACAAAGACCTTGTGACAATGCTAAACTCATATCCTCAAGACATTACCTTTATCGACAGAGAAGACAAAGTAGCCTATTTTTCAGAAGGTAAGGATCCGGTTTTTGCAAGGACAAGGACTATTATAGGTAGAGATGTGAGAAACTGTCATCCACCAAAGGCTATACCCATTGTGGAGCAGCTTTTAAAAGACTTTAAATCAGGAGCAAAAGACGAAGAAATACGCGTGATAGCTAAAGGCAACAAGGTTTTGTTAGTTAGGTACTTTGCCGTTAGAGACGAAGAAAAAAATTATATAGGCACATTGGAAACGACAGAAGAAATTTCAAAAATTTTAGATATCGTCAATGAAGTAAAAAATTCCTAATATTCCCCAGTCACTTTTCTATTACTCGAAATATCTCCTCATTAATTTAAGGATCGAAGGATTGCTATAAATCAAATAAGTAGCCTATTAAATATTAGGCTACTTATACGATCCTATTGTCTTTATAATAAAACTATATTGTTCTTCTTTGCAAACTCTATGGTTGCTTCGTCCCACACAGAGGCTTGAACTTCGCCGATGTGTCTTTTCTCCAAGAAAAACATACACATTCTTGATTGTCCGATTCCGCCTCCTACTGTAAAGGGCAGTTTTTCCTCTAAAATATCTTGATGAAATTTCATCTCAAGTTTTTCTTCTTGATGCAGGTGCTTAATCTGTCTGCTCAAGGACTCCTTATCCACTCTTATACCCATGGAAGATAGTTCAAGGGCATCTCCCAATGTGGGATTATAGAATAATATATCCCCGTTTAGATCCCAATCGTCATAGTCTGCACTTCTTTTGTCATGGGGTTCTCCGTTAGACAGTTCTTTTCCTATCCTCATTATAAAGACAGCTTTTTTCTCCTTGGTGATGGCTCTTTCTCTGCCCTTTGCATCCAAGTTCGGATACATATCCAGCAGTTCTTGAGAGTCTATAAAAAATATTTCATCAGGCAATTTCTTAGTGAAAGCATGAGGATATACTTGGTTTATATATTCCTCCGATCTTTTAAAGACTTCATAGATTTCCTTTACTATCATTTTTAAGAAGTCTTCATTTCTATCTTCTTTTTTTATTATTTTTTCCCAATCCCATTGATCCACGTACAGAGAATGAATTTCATCTAATTCTTCATTGGGTCTGATGGCATTCATGTCCGTATACAACCCTTCATAGCACTTAAATCCGTATTCTTCCAGGGCATTTCTCTTCCATTTAGCTAAAGACTGTACGATTTCTATGTTTATTTTATAATTTTTTGTTTTAAAATGAACGGCTTTTTCTCCTTCGCCCAAGTTGTCATTTAATCCCGTTTCAGGTCTTACCATGATCGGTGCTGTAACTCTTGCCAAATTCAATGTATTTGATAAATCTCTTTGAAAATAGTCTTTTAAGGATTTAATAGCCATTTGCGTTTCTTTTAAATTCAATTTTGTTACTTCAGAATTATTTCTCATTTTCTCCCCCAAATTTTAAAATAAACAAAAGTCCGTACTTGTGTATTCTGTACAGGGAACATTTTGTAGTATGTAAAAAAATCTCTCAAATGAGAGATTTCAGTATAACTTAATCAAATAAATTGATATTGCATTTCTTCCGAATAATCTAATATTGTCTCAATTATAAAGCAGGTTATTTCCTTGCTCAACTCAAAAGCGTAGTTTAAGTCATTTTCAAAAGAACTTGGCGCTTTTAAATAATCTTCAATTACTCCATCAATATACTCACTGACTCTCCTGTGCAAACTTCTATTGCTGTCATCATATATGCTTAGTTTTTCTATGTCTAAATTCAAATTTTTAAAACTGTGAGAAAGAGCATATTCCGCGAGATCCGATTCGTATTTTATGTGACTTTTCATATCGTTTAAAAAAGTCATTCTGTGTGCGTGAGGATAACAGGTGTAGTCGCATAGATAGTGCGAGATTATGCCTATCTTTCTGCTCAAATGCTTTATTATAAGGCTATCTCCTGCACTGAGATCCGAATATCTGCAAAGGTATATTAAAGAAATAATTTCTCTTACTATATATTTAATGCTTTCATCTTTATAATGTCTTATTAATTTGTAATAGGGCAGTACATCCGGTGCCACGGAACCCCATTCCAATTTGCTTTTATTTAATTCAATTCCGTATTTTTGTAGAATTTCTTGATGAATGTTGTTTACAACTAATTTATGCGTTTGCGCTAAAATATCCAACACCCCTTATAAATTATAATACAAGTCTATAATACAGTATTTATTTTGTCAATATTTTAAAGGTAAAATCGATGTCTATATCTTTTAAAGTCACTTGCTATGTATGTTGTTATCTAGCACGTCAGAAATTACCTTCCAGACATCGGAGGTTTCAAAACCCTTTTGCCAACTGGCTATTCCCCTTAAATTGTACTTGTTTACCAACTTGGCTTTCCACTCAATGCTGTTTGCATTTTCAATCCACATTTTATAATTTTTGCCGTTTTCACTGTATTCTACATAGCTTTGTTTAATCTCATCATCCCATGTGGGTGTCAGTCCCTTGCTGCTGATAATTTCTCTAACTCTGCCCATGGATATTGCGCTGGAAGTTAAATTTCCTCCGGATTCTTCCCAAAGTCTTGAATAAAAGGGTACACAAAGTATAAACTTATCTGCCGGTATGGATCTGAAGAGATTGTTGACATTGCCCTCTACCCAAGTGTATTCAGCCACGGAACCTGCCTTGTCCGATGTAGCCCAATGTTGATCATAGGCCATCACCATTACATAATCGCATATCTTAGCCAGCTCTTTTCTGTCATAGGGTTCCTTCTGCACATCACCTGATATCTGCGGAGTTACATCGACACTTACGATCAATCCTTCAGTTTTAAAAACTCCTGCAAGTTCTCTTACAAATTGGGTTATCAAATCTCTATCTTCAATATTCACATGTTCAAAATCTACGTTTATTCCCTTTAAATTATATCTTTTCACAAGATTAAAGGTTTTGTTTATTACCTTGGCTCTTTTTGAGCTGCTCATTAAAACGTCATGAGTTATTTGAGGATCAAAGGAATTATCCAGATAACCCCACACATCTATGCCTAAGTTTGCATAGGCGTTTACATAGGCGTAATTACCTCTATCGGTGATATTGCCATCAGTATCTGAAATAGAAAACCAAGTGGGACAAACTACATCCAAACCCTGAATGTTTTTTATGTTTTCAACAGATTCATCACTTTGAACTCCGTAGGTATAATCCCAAGTTAAATTAAGAGGCTCCACAGCCTCTTTCTTTTCATTTTTTTCAGTTTCAAATCTGTTTTCAGGAAAATATACTTCCAATAAATCCTTCTGTATGTAACCCATGTATCCGTTTATCTGTCTGACTTTGTAGAAATCTCCTATCTCTCCGTACACATATACTTCTTCTTTGTCCTTGAGTATGGAGACTATGGGCGATTTAACGCTGTCCTTCTCACGCATATTCAATCCGTCTCCCGTGGATATCCCCTTTGCGTATTCGACATCTTCAAAATCTAAAAGCAACAGATTCTTATCATTTACAAATCTCAAACTTACAGGATAGTCATAGATGAAGGATTCAATGGGCAAAAATATTTCACCCTTTTCTTCAGTTGCCGGCTGTCTAAGCTCTAATTTTTGTCCGTTTAAATCGTATTCTGTTGAATCCAACTTAATTCTCTTCGTACCTGCATCATTTACCAAAATTACAGTTTTTTCATTTTCATCATAGTATGCATCTTCGTCTAAGTGTTCCTTTATGTAATCAAAGGACAAAAAATACATTCCGTCATTTCTTTTAAATTCAGTTTTCTCTATATCTTGTGCTTCCGATATAAAACTAAATTCCTTATATTTATCCGATGTTTCTCCGGAAGCCCTGTTTCTTAAAAAAAACAATCCATAGATTCCGGCTCCGCATATTGCTATTAACAGTAAAAAAAATAATTTTTTCATATTTCTCCCTCTAAGTATTGATATTTACATTATATAGTTTTATCTGTTAAATTAAAAGGAAAATATAAAAATTACTCCCCATATCGGATATCCGACACGGGGAGTTTTATAGTAAAGCTTATTTTATTTGAAATCTCTCTTTTCTTTAACTTTAGCAGCCTTACCTTGTCTATCTCTAAGGTAGTATAGTTTAGATCTTCTTACTTTACCTCTTCTTGTAATTACAAGATTTGCAATTCTAGGAGAATATAGTAAAAATGTTCTTTCCACTCCTACACCGTAGGATAGTCTTCTAACGGTAAAAGTCTTTCTTGAACTTTTTCCTTGTATCTTAATGACTGTTCCTTCATACACTTGAACTCTTTCTCTTGTGCCTTCAATTATTCTGTAATGTACCTGTACTGTGTCTCCAACTCTAATTTCCGGTACGTCTTTATTGATTTGTTCTGCTTCAATAGCTCTGATTATGTCCATTTTTTTACCTCCCCTCTCTTTATATCAATCAAGGTTTCTTTTTCTTTTTCATTTAATTCTTCAAATTTAATCAAATCGGGTCTTTTTTCATAGGTTATTTTTAAAGCCATATAGTTTCTGTATTCTTCAATATTCTTGTGATTACCGCTCAAAAGCACTTCCGGAACTTCATGCCCGTTAAAATTCTGAGGTCTTGTGTATTGAGGATATTCCAACCTCTCATTGTAGAAAGATTCCTCTTCAAAGGACTCGCTGGTGCTAAGCACCCCCGGGAGAAGTCTTGTAATTCCATCAATTAAAACCAAGGAAGCCACCTCTGATCCTGTTAACACATAATCTCCGATGGATATCTCCTCATCTACATAGTTTTCAACTATCCTGTAATCTATACCTTCGTAATGACCGTTTAAAAGGACGATGTGATCAAGTTTTGACAACTCTATCAGCTTATTTTGATTTAGAGGTTTTCCATGAGTGGACAGATATATGATTCTCGCCCCTTCATTCTTTACAGATTCAATAGCTCTGTAAATAGGTCCTGCCTGCATAAGCATCCCCGGACCTCCTCCATAGGGGTAATCATCCACTCTATTGTGCTTATCCTCGGAAAAATCTCTTATGTTGACGGCATTTATTCTGATAATCTCTTCTTTTATTGCCCTGCCGACTATGCTGTAATCCTTTAAAATATCAAAAAATTCAGGAAATATAGTCAAAATATCAAACTTCAATTTATCATTCCTTCTATTGGATCGATTACAATCACTTTATTGTCCGTATCTACTTTTTTAATAAAACGTTTAACTGCGGGTATAAAGGATTGAACTGCATTTTCGTCTTCAAGAACATAGACGTCATTAGCCGGATTTTCAATTATATCAGTTATGGTACCCAAGACTATATTCTCAGTATTTACAACTTTTGAGCCAATTATATCATTTACAAAAAACTGATTTTCTTTAAGCTCGACACGCTTTGTATCATGAACGTAGATATTCTCATTCTTTAAATGCAAAACGTCATTGATATTTTCATAACCTTTAAAACTCATAAAAATAAATCTATCGTTGTCAGATATTTTAAGTATTTCAAATTCTTCTAATTTTTCACCGACAAAAACACTTTCCAGATCGTAAAATCTTTCAAGATTTTCATTGACAGGCTGAACTTTTAATTCTCCTCTTATTCCTCTGGTATTTATTATCTTGCCGATTATGGAAAAATCACTTAACTTCTTCAATTTCCAAATTTACCTTTATATTTTCTTTAAGAGAAACAGCCTTTAGAATAGATCGAATAGCCTTAGCAATCTTACCTTGTTTCCCAATCACTTTCCCCATGTCGTTTTGCTCAACTCTAAGAATTATTCTCAGTTCATCTTCCTCTTTAACAGAGGTGATTTCTACTTTTTGAGGGTTTTCTACTAAATTTTTGGCTATATATTCTACTAATTCAACCATTTTATTCCTCCATATAGAAATCAATCAATTTCTTGTGCTTCTTCTGCAACAGGCTCTTCTTCCGCTTTAACATCGTATACTTTGTTAGCTTTGAACAGTCTGTCCACTGTATCAGTGGGTTTTGCGCCGTTCTTTATCCAAGTATTTACTTTTTCAGCATCAACAACAACTTTCTTAGGTTCAGTCAATGGATCATAGTATCCTATCTCTTCAATGAATTTTCCATCTCTTGGACTGCGTGAATCAGCCACTACTATTCTATAAAAGGGGTTCTTTTTAGCTCCCATTCTTCTCAATCTGATTTTAACTGCCATTAAATTCACCTCCACAAATAAAATAAATTTATATAAAATAAATTTTAGCTAATTAAAAGGAAAAGGGCATTTTGAATCTGCCTTTTTTCATGTTCTTTTCAATCTTGCCAAATTGCTTCATCATTTTTCTTAAATCTCTAAATTGCTTCAAGAGTTTATTTACTTCCACAGGAGTTGTTCCGCTGCCTTCAGCAATTCTCTTTCTGCGAGATATGTCGATTATCTCAGGCTTAATTCTCTCCTGCTTGGTCATGGACTTTATAATCGCCTCTACCTTTGTAAACTCTCTTTGATCTATATTTATATTTTTTAAAGCTTTGTTGTTCATTCCCGGCATCATCGCAAGTAGATCTTCCAAGGGTCCCATGTTTTTCATTTGTTCCATTTGATCCAAGAAGTCGTCGAAAGTAAAAGTCTGTGTTCTCAGTTTCTTTTCCAGTTCAGCAGCTTTCTTTTCATCTACATTTGCCTGCGCCTTTTCAATAAGACTGAGCACATCGCCCATACCTAAAATTCTGCTTGCCATTCTGTCGGGATAAAAGGTTTCAAGTTGATCCAGCTTTTCTCCCGTAGCTATGAATTTTATGGGAACATCGGTGACCGCTCTTATTGACAATGCAGCTCCACCTCTGGCGTCACCGTCTAACTTCGTGAGAATTACTCCGCTTAATTTCAGACTTTTGTCGAAGGCTTCTGCCACATTTACGGCATCTTGTCCAGTCATAGCATCTAAAACCAACAGTATCTCTGAAGGGTTTGTAACCTCGGTGATGCCTTTAAGCTCATCCATGAGTTCTTCATCTATGTGAAGTCGTCCTGCGGTATCTATTATCACCACATCGTTGTTGTTCTTTTTTGCGTGTTCAAGCGCCGCCTTGGATATATCCACAGGACTTATCTTGTCTCCCATGGAAAACACAGGTACATCTACTTGAGCACCAACAACTTGAAGTTGCTTTATGGCTGCAGGTCTATATACGTCACAAGCCACAAGCAAGGGTCTTTTACCTGATTTTTTCATGATGTTTGCAAGTTTTGCAGACGTGGTCGTCTTACCCGCTCCTTGAAGTCCACTCATCAATATGACTGTTGGTTTTCTTGAGTAGTCTATTTTAGCTTCCTCTTCACCCATTAACTTCGTCAGTTCATCATTTACTATTTTGATTACCTGTTGTCCCGGTGTCAATGATTCTAAAACCTGTGACCCCAGGGATCTCTCTTTGACATTTTTTACAAAACTTTTTACGACTTTGAAGTTTACATCAGCTTCAAGAAGTGCCAGTCTGACTTCTCTCATGGCCACATCAATGTCTTTTTCCGTGAGTTTTCCCTTACCTCTGAGCTTTGACAGGGTTTCCTGCAATTTATCGGAAAGTGATTCAAATACCATAATTACACCTCCTCGGATTTAAAAATTATGGTCGTAATTTCTTCTAAGGTTTCTAAATCCATATCCTTAGAATTTAATTTCAACTTTTCTATTAACCTTCTTAATTTCTTGTTATCTTCCTTGTTTTCGCCATGCTTACTCACAAGTTTTAAATTTTTTTCAAAAAACCTGAGGTTCTGTTCCGCTCGTTTTATATTGTCCGATACGGCTTGCTTCGTTATATTGAGTTCATCTGCGATCTCACTTAAGGAAAAATCATATACATAGTACATACTCATAACCTTTTGTTGCTTTTCTGAAAGCAAAGGTTTATAAAAATCCAAAAGCATATTTATTTCAAAGATATCGCTAATCATACAACCACCATATTCTGTCAAGTTTTATCATTGACCTTGTATATTATACTTAATACCTTGGTTTTTTGTCAATGTTTTTTATAAATAAAGTAAAAAAATTTCCTAATTTATAGGAAATTTTTAAAAATACTCTGTATATCCTTGAGTGTAGTCTATAAGTTTGAATTTTTTGTTGTTTTTTATATATACCTTGGGCAATCTGTCTGAAAAATGACAGCCGAAGGATGTTACAACTTCTCCCGACTTTTCTGCAAGTTCGGAAACTTCTATTCGTTCTTCTCCTTGGGATCCTAAGATGACGACCTCATCTCCCACTTTGCAATCCACACCCTCAACATCGACCATCATCTGGTCCATGCATATGGTTCCCACTTGCGGGCATCTTTTGCCGTTTATCAAAACATCTATTTTACCGCTTAGTTGACGCAGTATTCCATCCTTCAAGTCTGCTTTCAATTCCATCTGTATCTCCATATTGAATTATCCCCGGTCGTACAGCATCTAAATTGTATTGTTTGTAACTTATTATGGCATGTGAGTTACATATATGTCTTATGGGAATATTTATCCCCTCATCGGCCAACTTATTGCAAAAACCTATGAATTTATCAAATTGCATCTGAGTGTACTCATCATCTTCACCTGCTACTGCAAAATGACTGAAGATTCCCTCAATGTATAAATTTTCTCTTTGACTTATATCCTTTATAATTGCCAGAGATTCTTCGTTGGTATAAAAACCTATTCTGTTCATTCCCGTTTCCACAGCTAAATGAACTGTGGTTTTTCTATTCAGCTCAGAGGCTGTTTTATTTAGTTTCTCGGCACTTTTTTCATCAAATATAGTGAGAGATATATTATTTTTAACTGCATCTCTAAAGAGATAATCGGGAGTATATCCCAATACCAAAATATTTATGGAATCAAATTTATTTCTTAATTTTATGGCTTCATTTAAAGTTGCAACTGCAAAATAATCGATTCCCAAATCCTTGATAGTTTCAACAACAGTTTCAACTCCAAATCCATATGCATTTGACTTAACTACGGAAATTATCAATGTCTTATCATCTACGAGAGATTTAATGTTTTTAATATTATTTACGAGTTTGTCTAAATTTATCTCAATCCATGCTGCTCTTGTTAAAGTCAAACTACCACCTCTTATTCAAAAATTGCATTTATGAAATTATCCATATTAAAATCTTGCAGGTCATCTATTTTTTCTCCCACACCTACCAGTTTTATCGGTATCTTAAGTTCGCTTTGCAGTGCAATTACAACTCCGCCCTTAGCCGTTCCGTCTAATTTAGTAAGTGCTATCCCTGTCAACTCGGCAACTTCTTTAAAGGTCTTGGCTTGACTTATGGCATTTTGTCCCGTAGTTGCATCCAATACAAGCAAGGTTTCTCTGAAGGCTTCAGGATAATCCCTATTTATTACTTTGTTTATCTTTTCAAGTTCTTTCATCAAATTGGCTTTGTTGTGAAGTCTGCCTGCAGTATCACAGATTAGAATATCCGCCTTTCTGGATCTTGCAGCTGAAATTCCGTCAAAAATAACGGCTGCTGGATCAGCTCCCTCTGAATGAGATATTACTTCTACTCCTGCTCTGTCGCCCCAGGTTTTAAGTTGGTCTATTGCCGCAGCTCTAAAGGTATCAGCCGCAGCTATCAATACTTTCTTGCCTTCTCTTTTGTATCTGGATGCAAGTTTGCCTATGGTTGTGGTTTTCCCCACTCCGTTTACTCCCACTACCAAGATTATAAGAGGATACTCCTTAGATATCTCCGACGGCATTTCTATGCTCATCAACTTCTTTACTTCTTCCTTCAGCATTGGTTTTACAAGACCGGGATCATTTATCTTTTCATTGATTATGGTATCTCTCAGGTTGTCAATCAAAGTCATTGTCGTATTCATTCCCACGTCGGCAGAGATGAGTACATCTTCCAAATCGTCCAAAAGTTCATCTTCTATTTTCACATAGGCGCCTATGAGAGTGTTGATTTTTACTCCCATTTGATTTCTGGTCTTTGTCAGACCTTGTTTCAGCCTATCTAAAAAAGACAGATGTTGCTCCTGGGGAGGTTCATTTTCCTCTTCATCTCCTTGTGTTACAGAATCCTCTTCCACAGGTGAACTTTCCTCCTGCTGAGCTGTCTGATCTAACTCTTCCGCTTCTTCCGCTTGCTCTTCAAAGACTTCTTCTGCAGTATCTGAAACAGTCACCTCGACTTTTGCATCGTCTTCAGAAAGTTCTTCTGTTTGTTCCTCCACTTTTTTTAATTCTACCGATATCAATTTACTTATTCCCTTTTCCTCCATGGTAACTCCGTACAGCACATTGACTATCTCCATGGTGAGCTTTCTGTGGGTTATTATTATGAATTGTATATCGGGTATCTTCTTCACATAATCGGCATATCTCAATATATTTGCATCATCAAGAGCCGCATCTATTTCATCAAGTATGCAAAAGGGTGCCGGACGCACTTTTAACAAAGCAAATATCAAAGCTACAGCTGTAAGGGCTCTTTCTCCTCCCGATAGAAGGGACAGTGATTGAAATTTCTTTCCCGGAGGTTGCGCCTTTATATCTATGCCGCCCTCTAATATATTTGAGCTGTCCAATTCAATTTGCGCCTTTCCTCCATTGAATAAAATCTTGAAAATCTCATCGAAATACTTGGAAACTTTAATAAAGGTCTTTTTGAACATCTCTTTCATTTCAATTTCCAGTTCACTTAAAACATCTAGTATCTCCTGTCTGGAAACCATCAGGTCATTTTTTTGTTCAAGGTTGAAATTCAACTTTGCAAGTGTTTCTTCATATTCAGCGATGGAATGCAGGTTCACATCTCCAAGTGCATTGATCTTGCCCGTCAAATCCTTTATATTGGCATTTAACTCACTTTTTGAAATACTGAGTTTTTCTCTATTTTCCTTCTTGATAATTAAGCCGTACTTATCTAAAATTTTCTCTCTTATATTTTCAATTTTAACCCTTTTATTTTCTATGAGAGCCTCTAATTTTATATATCTCTTCTCTTTCTCCGACAGAGATTCTCTAAGCTCATCTAATCTATTTAATATCTCTGTTATCTCTATGTCAAGTTTTTTTGATCTCTTATTTAAATTATCGTAATTTTCTTCCATCTCTCTTTTTATTTCAGAGTTATGGACTATCGATTTTTCTTCTCTTGCATATTCTTCCTCAAGTTCTTTAATCTGATTTTCTCCAAAGGTTATATCTCTTTGATACTCTTCCGATTTTTCAAGATTTTGCTTTATATTTTCCGTAGAATATGACAGTTCTTTGTCTATGGATTCCCTTTTTGAATTTAATTTAATGATTTCCATCTTTAAATTTGAGATGTTATTTCTAAGGTCTTCCAATTGATTCTTTAAATCCGAAACTTCTTCATTCCTTTCAAGTTCTCTGTCCTTTTTCCTTAGTTTCTCATCTATTTCCTTTAAGTCAGAAATTAAAACCTTTAAATGGGTCTTTTCAGATTGGATATTCTCTATTAATCCATCCCTCTCAGAATTATACCTCAAAATGTATTCTTCATTTGACTTATCACTTTCTATCAATTTAGCGATATTATTTTCCGACGAAAATAACTTTTTATCTAAGCTGTCGAGATTTTCTTCCAGCTCTTTGATCATGGAAATTTTATATTCCAGTTTTTCCGCTAAACTCTTCTTGTTTTTTAGAGTGCTATTGTATTCTATTTTCAATTCCCTCAGCAGATTATCCAATCTTTCAAGTTCGGACTTTCTGCTTATTATGTCGTTGGAGTCCTTGGATGCAAATCCTCCCGTCAAAGATCCGCCCACATTGAAACTATCGCCCTTGAGAGTCACCACTCTGTAATACCTGTTGGTCTTTTTTGAAATGTATTCAGCACTGTCAAAATCCTCGGCAATGATGATTTTTCCCAATAGGTACCTGATAATATCGGATATGTCCTCATCAAATTTTACAAACTCATCGGCAAATCCCAAAACCCCCCTCGCTCCGTAGGAATTTAAGTCTATTTTAGGCCTGTTGAACTTTATGGAATCAATGGGTAAAAATGTAACTCTTCCGATTTTATTTTTAATTAAGAAATCGATCATATCCTTAGCATCTCTACTGCTCTTTATTATTATATTTTGTAGAGCAAAACCCAATGCAACGGAAATAGCCCCTTCATATTTTTTGTCCACTCTTATGTTCTCAGCAACGGGGCCGAGCATTTCATCGACAAAGAGATTTTTGCGCTTGCACAAATTCATAAAAGTCTTTACGCTCTTGTTGTAGCCTTCGTAATTTTCCTTTATATTTTTTAAAAGGCTAAATCTCGTTTCGTTCTTGCCTATGCCTTGATTTAATTCACTTAACTTCACATCGGTGTTTTCTATTTCACTTTTTAAGTGTTCAGCTTCGCCCTTTAATTTGTTCAGTTTCTCTGTGATTTCTTTTATTTCTTCAGAGGTCTTATCCTTAGAGGTACTTTCGTAGTCTATACTCTCAAAAATCTCCCTTTTGTTATCCTCCAATATCTTCAGATTTCTATCTATGGAGTCAACTCTTTCCTGTCTGTCTTTGATTAGCGATTGGGCAAGTATGATCTTTGAGTTCAATTCTGATTTATCTTTATTTAAAAGAAGCAAATCTTCGTTGTGTTTTCTTAAATCCTCTTCAAAATCAATCAAGGATTTATTTTTTGTATCAAAAATAGACCTTTGTTTTTCCAAATTTTCATTTAGACTCAAAAGTTCATCTTCTATATCCTGAAGATTTTCATTCAGACTTTTTTTTGCATCTTCAAGATTAATATTTTTAGATTTTAATTCATTTATATTATCAACTCTGGATTTTATGTTATTTGAAATGTTTTCTTCTTTGTTTTTGATGATTTCTTTTCGTGAAGTTGATTTTTCTATGATGTTGTTTAATTCCATCAGAGAGTTTTGTTTGTCACCTATTGACTTCTGCAAATGGTCAAATTCAACTCTGTATTTATCTCTTAAAGCTCTGTCCCTTTCAATACAACGCTTTAATTCATCTATTTCATCATCTAAAAGTTCAATTTCCTTTGCAGTCTTTGAACCCTTAGATTCTTCATTTTCTATCTTTAAAAAAGCATCTTCAATTTCATATTTTTTAAGTTCTTCAAAAAAACCTTTGTATTTTTTTGCCCTTTCAGATTCAAATTTCAAGGATTTTTCTCTGGATTCTATCTCTGTGATTATGTCATTTAACCTTATGATATTGTCTTCCGTCTTTTTTAATTTATTTTCACTTTCAGTTTTTCTCAGTTTGTACTTTGATATTCCTGCCGCCTCTTCAAATACAGCTCTTCGTTGTTCAGGTTTGCTGCTTAGAATGCTATCTATCTTTCCCTGTCCTATGAGTGAATATCCATCCTTGCCTATACCTGTGTCTATAAACAACTCTTTTATGTCCTTCAGTCGACATTTCACATTATTTATGAGGTATTCCGTTTCTCCCGATCTGTACATTCTTCGAGTTACAGATACTTCTCTGTACTTGATGGGCAATATTTCATCAGTATTGTCCAAGACTATGGTTACTTCAGCAAGGGATAGTGCTTTTTTATTGTCAGAGCCTGAAAAAATAACATCTTCCATCTTTGTGCCCCTTAAATTTTTAGCACTGCTTTCACCAAGAACCCACATTATCGCATCGGAAATATTGCTCTTACCGCTTCCGTTCGGACCCACAATACCGGTTATCTTGTTGTTGAATTCAATTTTGGTTTTATTTGCAAAAGATTTAAATCCTTGTATGTATATGGTTTTTAAGTGCATTTTATCTCCGTCTTTATGTGTTCTCTTATATCTATATGAAACTCCTCTTGATCAAGTAATACAATAAATTCATAATCTGATATATCTTTGAATTTCAGCTTTATATCTCTTAAATTCAATGCTTCGCTTATCCTGTTTTTGTTGCTTTTTTTCTGTCCTGCAATATTTGAAATATTCTTGTTGGAAGAATATATGTTAATAACTTTTTCAGCCGTGTCCATGTTTTTGAAATAGTCCACAAAAAAATCGTATAACAACTCTTCCTCCACCAACTGTCTTATGGACGGGTGAAAGGGACCTGCGACTACATCCGCTCCAAGTCTGATATTCTCCGTCGGTTGTAGACCTATCCTTATCACATTAATATCATTTAACATGTAGAATTTAAGCAATTCTTTGCATATGCCAATGGTGCTTTCCAAGGACATGGGAACATATGCTCCCGATTTATAATCCCTTGCCATCTTTGTATCCACAATCACAAGGGTGGGATATATTCTCACAAATACCGGCTTGATCTTCTTAAATTCACAGGCTGTATAATAAGACAGCTCCTCGCTATCTCCCGGCAGACCTATCATCTGTTGCAATCCCAATTGAAAACCGCTCTCTTTAATCAGCTTAGATGACTCGTAAACACATCTTGCATCATGCCCTCTGTTGGAGAGCTTTAACACATTTTCATCAAGACTTTGAACGCCTAACTCAATTGTATCGACGCCAAAATTCTTTAAATTACTCAATATTTCCTCGTCTATGCAGTCCGGTCTTGTGGACAATCTTATGGACTTAACTATGCCTCTGTCCTTATATTCCTTAGCTATCCTCAAAAGCAAACTCTGTACCGACACTTCTATGGCTGTAAAAGACCCACCGTAAAAGGCGATCTCTACATTGCTCTTATCCTTGAAATAACCCAGATATTCCTCTATTTTGTCCCTTACAAATACCTCGTCAACATTTGTTGAAGCTGATGCAATCTTTTTTTGGTTGCAAAAAACACAATCATTGGGACATCCCAAATGAGGCACAAAGATGGGGATGATGTTTTTCTTACTCATTTATTTCACCCAATTTTACAAGAGCATTGTATGCTGCCATCTGCTCAGATTTCTTCTTACTGGTTCCATGTCCACTGCTGAAAACTTCATCATCAATGAGCAAATTTGTGTAGAATACCTTGTCATTATCCGGTCCCTTTTCATCATAAAGCACATATCTTATGCTTTTATCATGTTTTTGAGCATACTCCTGTATTTCGGATTTAAAACTGAAAGAATATCCCTTCTCCTTAATCCCCTTGAACTTTTCTTCGAATAATCTCATGATTACCTGCTTGGTCGTATTTATATCAGAATCAATGTATATCGCTCCGACCAACGCCTCAAAAGCATCTGACAATATGGAACTTTTGAGATTTCCGCCATCTTTGATCTCTCCTTGCCCCAGTCGTATATATTTGCCCAAATTTATAGATAGTGCCACCTTGTATAAACTGTCCTCATTGACGACTTTAGCTCTCATTTGCGTAAGGGATCCTTCGTCACTGTCCTTGAAATTTTTAAAAAAGTATTCTCCCATCAGCAAATCCAAAACTGCATCGCCTAAAAATTCCAATCTTTCATTATTGTAATCAACTTTATTTTCATTTTGATAGGACGAATGAGTCAAGGCGATATTAAGTAAATTAATATCCTTGAAACGATAATTCAACGCCCTTGACAATCCATCAGTTTTCTCCATCATGGATTACTCTAATTCTTCCATGTAATCAAGCACATCGGCAATGGTGTGCATTTTAGTCAGTACTTCGTCATCAATTTCAACATCAAATTCATCTTCGATGCTCATCACAAGTTCCACAATATCAATGGAATCAGCGTCCAAATCATCTACAAAGGACATATCTTCGTCTAAATATTCCACTTCTCTATTAAATTGGTCGGCTATTAATTGTAAAATTCTTTCTCTCATTTAACTTCCTCCATAAAAACGTCTGATAATTTTTTTATAATATCTTTATCCTGTGCCTGAATAGCTGATTTAGCGGCGTTTTTAACAGCTTTTGCATCACTGCTTCCGTGCGCCTTTACAACTATTTTGTTGAGCCCAAGTAATATTACACCACCCACCTCTTGATAGTCAAGAGATTTGAACAGTTTTGAAATCAGTAATTTAGCTTCATTCTTA
>JAUNLL010000018.1 GCA_030532275.1 Peptoniphilus sp.
TTTTGATTTAACTACTTGACCGACCTTTATAAATAAAGTGTTAATCATATAATTAATTTTCTAAAGCTTTTACTATGTCTTCGGAGACTATTGATATATCCTTGGAACCGTCTACGTTTGCTAAAAGCCCTTGAGCTGCATAATAGTCTAAAAGAGGAACTGTTTGATTTACATAGACACTTATTCTTTTTTCAACGGTTTCTTCCACGTCGTCATCTCTTTGAATAAGCGCTGTGTTGTCTTTGTCACAAAGTCCTTCATTTTTAGGTGGGTTAAATTTTATGTGATAGGTAGCTCCACAAGTTTTGCATATTCTTCTTCCAACGGCTCTTTCTACCAATATACTGCTGTCGACATCTATATTGATGACTCTGTCAAGTTTTGTGCCCAGTTTGTCAAGTTCTGCATCAAGGCTTACCGCTTGAGCTACAGTTCTTGGGAAACCGTCCAACAAAAATCCCTTCTTGCAATCATCTCTTGAGATTCTGTCTTGAACTATTTCTATAACTACTTGGTCAGGCACCAAGGCGCCTTTATCCATGTAGGATTTAGCTTTCTTTCCCAATTCAGTTCCGTTCTTGATATTTTCTCTAAAAATGTCTCCAGTGGAAATATGAGGTATGCTGTATTTATTTATAATAAACTCTGCTTGAGTCCCTTTACCTGCTCCTGGAGGCCCTAAAATTACGAGTCTCATTCGTTACCTCCTATTTATTTAAAAATCCCTTGTAATGTCTCATCAACATTTGTTGTTCTAAAACTTTTGCAGTTTCCAATACTACTCCAACTACGATTATCATAGATGTGCCGCCATAGTTAAAGGGCAAGTTTGATATTTTAGTCAAAAATATCGGCAGTACTGCCAGTATTGCCAGAGCAATAGCTCCGGGCAGACACAATCTGTTCACTGTTTTTTGTAGATAATCCGATGTGGGTTTACCTGCACGAATACCGGGAATAAATCCTCCGTTTTGTTGCAAGTTCTTAGAGTATTCAACTGTGTTAAATTGTATAGCTGTGTAAAAATATGTGAAGAATATTATTAACAGCACAGTTACAACTACATAGTAAATTGTACCGGGAACTCCGGAAACAGTGAAATACTTTGCAATGGTTCTTTGCGTAGCTTCATTTTTTGTAAACATCGCAAAGGTAGCCGGTATAGACACTATTGAACTTGCAAAAATCATCGGCATAACACCACTCATAAGAACTTTTACAGGAATATGAGTTGATTGTCCGCCGTACATTTTTCTACCGACAACTCTTTTTGCATATTGCACGGGGATCTTTCTTTCACCTTCGTTTAATGCAACTACAAATACCACTATGGCTATGGCTATTATGAAAAACAGCACTAAGAAAATGGGATTTGCAAGTCCCGCATTAACCATGGCAAAGGATTGAACTATGTCGGCAGGGAATCTCGAAACTATCCCTGCAAAAATCAACAATGAAATTCCGTTTCCAATTCCGTGTTCTGTAATTTGTTCTCCCAACCATATCAAAAACGCCGTTCCAGCAACTATCGACAATACTACTACCGATTTTTCAAGAATGGTAGTTGCAACTACCGCTTCTCCGAAAAATCCGAAAGAGAAACCTATGGCTTGAACTAAAGCTATCAATATTGCAAGATAACGAGTGTATTTTGCAATTTTCTTTCTTCCGGTTTCGCCTTCCTTTGATAATGCTTCCAGGGAAGGAATAGCTATGGTTAACAGTTGTAAGATAATTGAAGCTGTAATATATGGCGATATATTAGCTGCAAATATCGAGAATCTACTAAAGTTTCCTCCCGCCATTAAATCAAATAGTGAAAAAACAGTTTGGCTCGTATTCATATAAAGTTGTTGAACTTTTTGAGCATTCATAAATGGAACTACTATAAAAGATCCTAATCTATAAAGCAGCAGCATGAAAAGTGTAAACAACATTTTTTTACGAAGTGATTGCACTTTCCAAGCATTTCTGAATGTGGAAATCATCAAATCACCTCTATCTTTCCACCGGCTGATTCAATTTTTTCCACAGCTGATTTAGAAAAATGATGTGCTTTTACAGTGATTTTTGAGGTTAACTCTCCATTTCCAAGTATTCTTAATCCGTCATTGTTTTTCTTAACAAGACCCATTTCTTGCAATACTTCAGGTGTAACTTCAGCGCCGTCTTCAAATACATTTAAATCTTCAACGTTTAATATTGAATATTCCTTTGCGAATATATTTGTAAAACCTCTTTTAGGTAATCTTCTGAACAATGGCATTTGGCCACCTTCGAATCCCGGTCTTACTCCACCGCCCGATCTTGCATTTTGTCCTTTATGACCTTTTCCGGATGTTTTGCCAAGTCCGGAACCGATACCTCTTCCCAGTCTTTTTTTGGCTTTTACTCCGCCGCCTTCAGCAGGTTTTAAATCGTGTAATTTCACCTTTTGCACCTCCTTATTCTTCTATTTCAAGCATGTATGACACTTGTTTAATCATTCCTCTTATTTGAGGATTGTCTTTATGTTCAACTATTTGTCCTATCTTGTTTAAACCAAGTGCCTTAATAGTCCTTTTGTGAGTTTGTTTTTTTCCTATAGGGCTTTTTACTAATTTAATTTTCATAGTTCTATCCCCCTTATCCTAAAATTTCATCTACCGACTTATTTCTAAGTCTTGCTACCGATTCAGCAGTCTTTAATTCAGATAATCCTTTTATGGTAGCATTGACAATATTTCTAGGGTTACTTGATCCTATATTCTTAGTTCTTATATCTGAAATTCCCGCAAGTTCACATACAGCACGTACTGCTCCTCCGGCAATAACTCCTGTACCTGCCGGTGCCGGTTTTAAAAATACTTTTCCTGCTCCGACAACTCCTGTTACTTCATGAGGGATAGATGTTTCTAATAAATTTACTTTTATCAAGTGTTTTTTTGCATCTTGAGTTGCTTTTCTAATTGATTCGGGTACTTCAAGAGCCTTGCCCATTCCTACTCCAACATGGCCTTGACGATCTCCTACAACTACTAAAGCTGAAAATCTGAAGTTTCTACCACCCTTAACAACTTTTGCTACTCTGTTGATTGAAACTACTCTTTCTTCAAGATCTAATTCTTTTGCGTTAATTAATGAACGTTCCATTTTCCCCTCCTTTTTCAGAATTTCAATCCGTTTTCTCTTGCTGCATCAGCCAATGCTTTTATACGTCCGTGATATAAATATCCCGATCTGTCAAAAACAACATTTTCTATGCCTGCATCTAATGCACGTTTAGCAACTAATTTTCCAACTTCTTGTGCAGCCTCGATGTTTTTTGTGCTTTCAACTTCTAAGGACTTATCAAGTGTTGAAGCTTGTGCTAATGTGTGTCCATTTTCATCATCGATTATTTGTGCATATATATGTGAGTTTGATCTGAAAACTGAAAGTCTTGGGCAAGATTTCGTTCCGGAGATTTTGTTTCTGATTCTCTTGTGTCTTTTTATTCTATTTGCATTCTTATCTACTTTATTAAACACTTATTTACTCCTTTCCTTACTTACCTGTTTTTCCGACTTTACGTCTTACTTGTTCTCCAACATATCTGATTCCCTTGCCCTTGTATGGTTCGGGTTCTCTATACTTTCTGATTTTCGCTGCATATTGTCCTACCTTTTGTTTGTCTATTCCTGTGATGATTATGCTTGTAGGTGCAGGTACTTCCACTTGAATTCCTTCGGGGTCTTCAAGTTCCAGCGGATGGGATAAACCAAGAGTCAATGCTAATTTTTTTCCGTTCTTAGCTGCTCTGTATCCTGTGCCTATTATTTCAAGTTCTTTTTTATATCCTTCTGTAACTCCTATAACCATGTTTGCGATCAGTGTTCTTACTAAACCGTGCATTGCCTTGTGTCTTTTTTCGTCGCTTGGTCTTTCAACAACTAATTCGTTGTTTTCTATGTTGATCTTCAGTTCAGAGTCAAAGGATTGTTTTAATTCTCCCTTAGGTCCCTTAACGGTTATTATATTATCTTCTATTTTTACATCTACACCGTTTGGGATTGTTATGGGTTTTTTACCTATTCTAGACATATTTCCTCCTATTACCAAACGTAGCAGATTACTTCTCCACCTACATTAGATTTTCTTGCTTCTTTGTCAGTGATAATTCCCTTAGATGTAGAAATTATTGCTATTCCCAAACCGCCAAGTACCTTTGGCAGATCACTGCTTTGTGCATAAACTCTAAGACCTGGTTTTGAAATTCTCTTAATTCCGCTTATTACCTTTTCGTTGTTTTCGCCGTATTTAAAATCTATTCTGATAACACCTTGTTTGTCATCATCGATTACTTCGTAATTTTTAATGTATCCCTCATCCAATAGGATTCTCGATATTTCTTTTTTCATATTCGAAGCCGGAATATCTACAGATTTATGTTTTGCATTATTAGCATTTCTAATTCTAGTAAGCATATCTGCAATTGGGTCTGTCATCATATTAATTTGCCTCCCTTCCTGCTAATGGTATTCTTTACCAACTTGCTTTTCTAACCCCGGGAATTTGTCCTTTGTATGCTAATTCTCTAAAACATATTCTACAAATTCCATATTTTTGTAAAACAGAATGTGGTCTTCCACATATACTGCATCTTGTATATTCTTTTGTTGAGTGTTTAGCTTTTCTTTTTTGCTTAGCTATCATTGATTTTTTTGCCACAAGTACTTCCTCCTATTACTTTGCAAATGGCATTCCCATTTTTTCAAGGAAAGCTTTAGCTTCTTCGTCTGTTTGTGCTGTAGTGACAATTGATATATCCATACCTCTGATAGAATCTACTTTATCGTATTCTATTTCAGGGAATATTAGTTGTTCTTTAAGGCCCAGTGCATAATTTCCTCTTCCGTCAAAGGCTGTGGATTTTACACCTCTAAAGTCTCTAACTCTGGGTAGTGCAATGTTCATCAATTTATCCAAAAAGTCATACATCTTTTGGCCTCTAAGTGTAACTTTAACACCTATTTTGTTTCCTTCACGTAGCTTAAAGTTAGCTATTGATTTTCTTGCTGTGGTAACTATGGGCTTTTGTCCTGTTATTGTAGTCAGATCGTTAATTGCCGCTTCCAGAGCCTTAGGATTGTCCTTTGCTTCTCCAAGTCCGATGTTTACAACGACTTTTTCTATCTTTGGCACTTGCATTACGCTCTTATATTCAAATTTTTCAAGTAGATAGTTTACTACTTCATTATCATATTTTTCTTTTAATCTTGAAGTCATATTCTACCCCCTTACTTTATTGATTCATTGTCAGATTTTTTTACTCTGACTTTCTTGCCATTTTCTATTCTATATCCGATTCTTGTTGTTTTTCCTGATTTTGTATCAAAATACATTACATTGGAAACATGAATCGGTGCTTCTGTCTTTTCGATTCCGCCAGGGTTTTGAGGTCCCTTCGGTTTTAAGTGTTTTGTAACTATATTTACCTTTTCCACTATTACTTTATTTTCTTTAGGAAAGGCTTTTAGTACTTTACCGGTAGCGCCTTTGTCTTTTCCGGCAATTACTTTTACTGTATCACCAATTTTAATACGCATATTTACCTCCCTTAAAGTACTTCAGGTGCAAGTGAGATAATTTTCATGAAATTTCCACTTCTCAATTCTCTTGTGACAGGTCCGAAGATTCTTGTTCCCACAGGACTTCTGTCTTCTTTTATTATTACTGCCGCATTATCGTCAAATTTTATATATGAACCGTCTTGACGGCTAATTCCCTTACTAGTTCTAACAATTACCGCTTTAACTACAGAACCTTTTTTTACAACTCCACCGGGAATTGCATTTTTAACAGAACAAACAACTATATCTCCAATATTTGCTATTTTTCTGTTAGTACCACCAAGTACCTTTATAACAAGTAGTTCTCTAGCTCCGGAATTATCAGCAACATTTAATCTTGTTTCTTGTTGAATCATTATATTGCCTCCTCTTAGAAATTATTTCGCTTTCTCAATAATATCTACTAATCTCCATCTCTTGTCCTTGCTTAGTGGTCTTGTTTCCATAATTTTAACTTTGTCATTTATTTTGCATTCATTGTTTTCGTCATGGGCTTTATATTTAGTAGTCTTCTTAAATCTCTTCTTGTAAATGGGATGAGTTACGAAAGTTTCAGTAGCTACAACTATTGTCTTGTCCATTTTATCACTAACTACTGTACCTATAACAGTTTTTCTATTATTTCTTTCCATTATACTAAGCCTCCTTTCCCATTCCTAACTCACGTTCTCTAAGGACTGTCTTTACTCTTGCTATATCTTTTTTTACATGGTTTATGCTTGCTGTATTATCAAGTTGACCCGTAGCAAGTCTAAATCTAAGATTAAATAATTCATTTTTTAGTGCGTCGACTTTTTTGTGCAAGTCGCTGCTTGACATTTGGCGAATTTCTTTAGTCTTCATTAGATTCACCATCCTTTTCTTTCATAACAATTCTTGTCTTAATGGGAAGTTTCATCGCTGCAAGTCTCATAGCTTCTTTAGCTATATCTTCTGAAACTCCGCTCATTTCAAACATGATACGTCCCGGTTTTACAACTGCAACCCAGTATGCCGGAGCTCCTTTACCGGAACCCATACGTGTTTCAGCCGGTTTTTCAGTAACGGGCTTGTCGGGGAAAATCTTGATCCAGATGTTTCCACCTCTTTTTATATATCTGGTCATCGCACGACGTGCAGCCTCTATTTGGTTTGATGTTATCCATGCAGGTTCAAGGGCTTGAAGACCGTATTCTCCGTAAGTAAGAGTATTTCCACGAAGAGCCTTGCCTTTCATTCTGCCTCTATGGACTCTACGATATTTAACTCTCTTAGGCATTAACATAATTGTTTCCTCCTCTCGTAAAAAGATTAATTATCTTTTTTAGTCCTTGAATTGTTTCTCGGACCTCTTCTATTATTATCTCTGTTTCTATTATCTCTATTGTCTCTGTTTTGAGGTTTTCTTCTTTTGAAATCTCTCTTTTTTGCATTTTCTTTTACTTCAGGAAGAACTTCTCCCTTGTAAAGCCATACTTTTACTCCCAGTTTTCCATAGGTAGTATCAGCTTCTGCAAAGCCGTAATCTATGTCGGCTCTTAGAGTTTGTAGAGGAATTGTACCTTCTGAGTATCCTTCGGTTCTTGCCATGTCAGCTCCGCCAAGACGTCCTGAAACTGCAGTCTTGATACCCTTTGCGCCTGCCCTCATCGTTCTTTGTATAGCTTGTTTCATCGCACGTCTGAAAGAAACTCTTCTTTCAAGTGAAGAAGCGATGGATTCTGCCACAAGTTGAGAATCCAAGTCTTGAACTTTGATCTCTTCTACGTTTATTACAACGCTTTTACCTGTTAATTTTTCAAGAGCAACTCTTAATTCTTCCACTCCTGTTCCCCCACGACCTATTACCATTCCGGGTTTTGCCGTTGAGATGGAGATCTTGATCTTTTTTGAAGCTCTTTCTATAGCTATCTTTGATATACCTGCTGTATATAATTTTTCTTTTACATATTTACGAATTTTATTATCTTCTAATAAAAGCTCTGCGAAATCTTTTTTATTTGCGTACCATTTAGAATCCCAGTCTTTTATTATTCCAACACGAAGTCCATGTGGGTTAACTTTTTGACCCATTATTCACCCTCCTTATTCTGCTTCTGCTACTACAACACCGATATGACTGGATCTCTTTAGTATTGGATATGCCATACCCTTTGCCTTCGGATGAAATCTCTTCATCGTCGGACCGTCATTTGCATAGGCCTTTTGTACATAAAGATTATCTCTGTTTAAGTTTAAGTTGTTTTCGGCATTGGCTACTGCAGAATTAAGCACCTTGTAAAGCTCTTTAGCTCCTCTTTTGGGAGTGAACTTTAATATAGAAAGGGCTTCGTCTACTTTTTTCCCGCGAATTTCAGCGCAAATGTAATTTACTTTTAGCGGTGAAATTCTTACATATTTTGCAACTGCTTTTGCTTGCATTCTTTTCCCCTTTCTTAATTATCTAACATCAGTGGTTTTTTCGCTTTTACCGGCATGTCCTCTAAAAGTTCTTGTCGGTACAAATTCTCCAAGTTTATGTCCTACCATATCTTCTGTTATATAGATCGGCACATGTTTTCTACCGTCATGAACCGCAATTGTATGTGATATCATTTCCGGAAATATAGTGGAGCGGCGAGACCATGTTTTAATTACTTTCTTTTCGTTCTTTTCGTTTAAAGCGTCTACTTTCTTTAACAGATGTTCGTCTGCAAAGGGACCCTTTTTAACTGATCTACTCATTGTTTAACCTCCCCTTACTTTGATCTTCTTACTATATACATGTCGCTCTTCTTGTTTTTCTTTCTTGTCTTAAGTCCAAGAGCGGGTTTTCCCCAAGGAGTCACAGGTGAAGGTCTACCGATGGGCGCTCTACCTTCTCCACCGCCGTGCGGGTGATCTACCGGGTTCATTGCAGATCCTCTGACATGAGGTCTTTTGCCTTTGTATCTTGACTTGCCGGCCTTACCCAAGACTATAAGCTCATGAGAAAGGTTTCCAACTTGTCCTATGGTAGCTTTGCAATCAAGAAGCACAAGTCTGAATTCTCCTGAAGGCAAGCGAAGTTGTGCATACTTTCCTTCCTTTGCCATGAGTTGTGCAGATGAGCCTGCAGCTCTTGCAAGTTGTCCTCCCTTTCCGGGCAACATTTCAATGTTGTGAACTGTGGTACCCACAGGTATATCTCTTAATTTAAGAGCATTTCCCACTTTGATGTCGGCATTTTCTCCTGATTCAATCACATCTCCGACTTTAAGTCCGTTGGGAGCAATTATATATCTTTTTTCTCCATCTACATAGTTTAACAATGCTATATAGCTGGTTCTGTAAGGATCGTATTCTATTGAAGCTACCTTTGCAGGTATGTTATCCTTATTTCTCTTGAAATCTATTATTCTGTATCTTCTTTTAACTCCGCCACCTCTGTGTCTTGAAGTGATTCTTCCGTAGGAGTTTCTTCCTGCGGTCGTTTTAAGATTTATAGTAAGACTTTTTTCCGGAGTCGTCTTTGTTATCTCTTCAAAAGTTGAGACAGTCATCTGTCTTAGTGCAGGAGAAGTTGGTTTAAATCCTCTAATTGCCATCTTTTTTCCTCCTTATTATTCCATTGAATCGAAGAATTCAATCGGTTTTGAACCTTCTTTTAGTTGTACTATCGCTTTTTTCCATGCCGGACGTCTACCTTGGTGTAGGCCTTGTCTTTTCATTTTTCCGTACATGTTCATGGTGTTCACAGACTTAACTTGTACATCAAAGATTTCTTCCACAGCTTTTTTTATTTCGGGTTTTGTGCATCCCTTTGCAACTTCAAAGGTGTACTTTCCTTGTTCTATTAAGTCCATGCTCTTTTCAGTTACTATAGGTCTTCTGATAATGTCGAATTTATTCATTAGTTGAACACCTCCTCAATAACTCTTAAAGCGTCCTTTGTTACGATTAAAGAATTGTATTTCAATATGTCGTACACATTTATATTATCTGCCATGGTGGTCTTAACATTGGGAATATTGTTTGAAGCTCTTCTTAGCTTTTCATCATTTCCAGGGAATACCACTAAGGCTTTTTTGTCAGCCTTTATCGCTTCCAATACTTTTACAAAATTCTTTGTCTTTGCTTCTTCCAGTTGAAAATCTTCTACTACGATCAGTTCTCCATCTCTCACTTTAGAAGTAAGGGCACTTTTTAAAGCAAGTCTTCTCACTTTTTTAGGAGTTGAGTAGGAATAATCTCTGGGTTTCTTTGCAAAAACAATTCCGCCGCCTCTCCATTGAGGTGATCTTATACTACCTTGTCTTGCACGTCCTGTTCCCTTTTGTCTCCAAGGTTTTCTTCCGCCGCCACGCACTTCTGCACGAGTCTTTGCGCTATGTGTTCCTTGTCTTTGATTTGCAAGGTAGTTTTTAACTACCAGGTAAACCACGTGCTCATTTATTTCAACATCAAATATATCTTTGTTTAATTCAATTTCTTCTACGGAATTTCCTTCCATATTTAAAACAGAAATCTTAGGCATCAAAATACCCTCCTTTCATTACTTTTTAGTCTTTACGGTTTCCTTTACAATTACCATGCCCTTCTTAGGTCCGGGAATTGCACCTTTTACTAATAAAAGATTTTTTTCTACATCTACTCTTACTATTTCAAGATTTTGTATTGTTACTCTTTCATTTCCCATCTTACCTGCCATTCTGTGGCCTTTGAATACTTTTCCAGGATAAGATGCAGCACCCATACCACCGGGCATTCTATGGAACTTAGAACCATGAGATTCTCTACCTCTTCCGAAGCCATGTCTTTTGATAACACCTTGAGTTCCTTTACCCTTTGAGTTTCCTGTTACATCTACAAAATCTCCCACGTTGAATAAATCTACTTTGATTTCGTCTGAGATATTGTAATTGTCCACATCATCTGTTCTGAATTCTCTAATGTGCTTTTTGTATTCTACTCCGGCTTTATCAAAGTGTCCTTTGAGCGGTTTGTTAACTCTGTTTTCCTTAACATGACCTGTAGCCACTTGAACGGCATTGTATCCGTCGACTTCTTCAGTCTTTTTTTGAATTACTACATTAGGCTCAGCTTCAATAACTGTTACAGGAGTAACAACGCCTTTTTCATCGAAGATTTGGGTCATGCCTATCTTCTTTCCAATTAATAGTTTCAATTTTTACCTCCTAATTTTTACAGCGGATTGTAACACAATCTTATAAAGAACAATTATTATAGCTTAATTTCTATATCAACACCTGCTGGTAAGTTGAGTTTCATAAGTGAATCAACTGTCTTTTGATTCGGGTTAACAATATCAATAAGACGCTTGTGTGTTCTTTGTTCGAATTGCTCTCTTGAATCCTTATACTTGTGAACAGCTCTAAGAATTGTAATGATTTCTTTTTCTGTGGGCAGGGGTATGGGTCCTGATACCATAGCTCCTGTTTGCTTTGCCGCATCCACTATTCTGATAGCGGAACTATCGAGCAGTTCATGATCATAAGCTTTTAATTTGATTCTGATTTTTTGCTTGCCATTGTTTGACATGTATTTCCTCCTATTCGCATAAATGCATATTTTGCGAGTAAGGTTATTGATAAACGCACCCCGGTGTTTCATCCTGTGCATTAAAAAAAGAAAAATAACCTACGCCCAAGTCAAGCTCGGACTTCTCATCCATAATTACCTTGAACTCCCTTTTTCCCTAAAAATTCAAGCAACTTATGGAATCATCGCAATTAACTTATTTCAAACGCTTAAACATTATATAAAAGTAAAAAGCATTTGTAAAGCATTTTTTTAATTTCTTTTAAAAATTTATACAAAACTTTTAAAAAAAGCAGATTTCTCTGCTTTTTATCAATTAATATGGATTTTTAAATGGAAACCAATTCTTCCATCCTATTTTTCAATTCTTCAAAATCTATTATCCTTGCCTGTCTGTGATAAAGTCTTCCATTATAAAAGAGCATTACCACAGGTGCGGTGAAAAGCCTCAACTGCCCTCTTATTTCAGCTTCACTTTCTATATTGATATTGTAAAGAGCTATGGAATATTTATCTGCCAACTCTTTGACAAGAGGATAATCCACCGAACAAACAGAACAGCCATTGAGAGAAGCGAAAATCAACAGGATTTTTTCTTCGTTTATGGTTTTTTGCAACTGTTCGTAACCCTTTATATCCTTCATCATTTCCTCCTAAATGCAAAATTATTAAAAATTGATTCACTTTATATCTATGATGCCGTTTATATTATCTATGAGAATTAAATCTCTACCGGCACCTATTACTTTTTCCACAGTACCATTCTTACCCGAATTTAAGGAACTTTCATCAAATATGTTCACTGACCCGTTTATATTTTTGATCTTGATGGTCGCATCATAATCAAGTATATCCAATTTTACCAATCCGTTATCACTGTCTATATTGATCGGAAAGGACTCTTCCGCCGAAATCATAACCTCTCCATTTACTATATCAGCCTCAAAACTGTCCAAGGAGTAATAGGAATCAAATCCTCCGTTGATCGCATTTAGTTTTATTTTTAGACTTTGCGGATTGGGCGTTCTGAGTATCACCCCAAAATTGTAATTATCCTTTTGTTTTATGTTGAATTTGCCGTCACCTTTGTCTACGCTCACAGACTCGCTCAAATCTGCCTTTGTATCGGAGAGGAGTATTATCTCGTATTCTCCCGATTTTTCCACCCTAACTCTCACATTGTCGAACTTTAAACTCACTTTACTAAACTCTACATATTCAGAGATGAACTCTCCACTCTCGTAATTATCAAAGATATCTTCATCTAAATCGCCGTATTCAAAGGAAAATTCCATTAGGGACTTCAACATGTTAACCGCCTTATTCTCCTTGATAATCTCTTTAAAACCGCCATGCTTTTCAGTTATGTTGGAATAGTCGAAAATAAAGAATAACAATACAGCGCAAATTGCAGATGTAAAGGCTACAATGGCCAATCTATAAAAACTTTTCTTCATATTGTAGACCTTCTTTCTTTGTTGATTTCCCATCTAATAAAAATGTAGAGTTTCTTTATCTGTCTTATCAAAAATTTAATATATTCAATACCCAGTCCGAATATTATGAGACCGAAGGACACCATGGCCACAGCAGCAAAAATTTTTGTCAAAGGATTTAATGAGGATATGACCACTGACATACCGGAAAATCCCGGCAATACCGCCGACAGGACAAAAACCACCCCGGCACCCATCAAAGCGATTCCCGCCGTAAAGGAGATAATTGCAGGAAGAATCATCAAGGATGCCAAGCCTGCGACAAATCCTATCAGTCCACCAATTAATCCCACACCCATGCCCAGTATAGTAGGAAGTACAAAGACCAACAGCAACAGTACCACTATGCTTATGTTTTTATTTTCCTTCATCAAGTCGATTATCTCTTCAAATTTTGATTTCTCAAAATCTTCATCTTGCCTTTCTCTTCTTGTCAATTTCAATCCACCCGACTCATTCTTTAAAAACTCATCTGCCACAACCCTCGGTGAACCCAATTCCTCGGATATCTCTTCCTCCGACTTGCCCTTGCTCTTTCCCACAGCAAAATGCTCTTCGTAGTCAGCCATGATATCCATTATTACAGGTTCCGGCATTTCCCTTAAATAATGCCTAAGCAGATCTAAAAATTCTTTCTCTCTCATTGCTTGCTCCTTAAAATATAATCCACCGATTCAACAAAATCCTTCCATTCTCTTAATTGACCCTCTTGAGAATGTAAACCGTCACCCGTAAGTCTGTAATACTTCCTCGGAGGACCGCTGCTTGACTCTTCAAGATAGGTAGTAACATATCCGTCGTTTTTTAATCTTCTAAGCAGAGGATAAATCGTCCCTTCAGAAATATTTATGTGATCAGATATATTTTCCACCAACTCATATCCGTACATATCCCTCTTGGTTAAAAGCGATAAAACAAGAAGTTCCAAAACGCCTTTTTTAAATTGAGTATTCATCATTTCCTCCTTTATTCAAGTGTATTATAACAAACTGTACCTTTCAATACAAGGTACAGTTCAATGATTGGTTTGTAAAATTTATTATACTCTTTTATTTATATTAGCCATATTATAGGAAGAAAGAAAGAAAAATAGTAATTAAAAAATAAGCATTTTGTGGATTATATCTACAATCTCATACAGATAGATTACTACAAATAAAATAGCACAGTTTGCATTTTACAAACTGTGCCTTTGGTTTTAATTCTATGAAATTATTTCCAATAATCCAAATCGCTGTCGTCCAAACCGATGGATTTTGCTTTGAATACGGGGTTCTTTCCCGTCTTTTTTTGTTCCATGTAGTCTGCCAGAGCTTCCACTGCCACTTTGCCAAGTATCAATATTGAGGGCAAGTTTATCAGCGCCATCAATCCCATGAGTAAATCTCCTACGTTCCATGCCAGTGATTGTTTCGTAATGGCTCCTACAAAGATTACTATTACAGCCAACACTCTGTATATCGTCATAAATGTTTTGCTTGGAACTTTTTTATTTACATAGGCAAGGTTGTTTTCTACATAGTATAGGTTTCCTATCAATGTAGTAAAGGCAAATAATATCAATGCAATCGTCACGAAGTAGTGTCCGTAAACTCCCATCACTTGTGAAAGTGATTCTTGTACATAGGGTGCTCCGTCAAGTTCGGGTGTGGGTGCAATTCCTGAGCTCAAGCACATAAATGCAGTTGCCGAGCAGATTAACAAAGTGTCTATAAATACCGAGAGCATTTGTACAAGACCTTGTTTTACAGGGTGAGATACGTCCGCTGCAGCTGCCGCATTGGGTGCAGAACCTATACCTGCTTCATTGGAATACAATCCTCTTTTTATGCCGTACATCAAACTGGATCCTGCGATACCTCCGAATATAGCTTGGAAATCAAAGGCGTCTGCAAATATCAACTTAAATACCGTGGGCATATAATCAAAATTAATAATAATCATAACTATTGATACCAATATGTATATAACTCCCATTATTGGCACTAAAGTCGATGTGAATTTTATAATTCGCTTTCCGCCACCAAGTACACAATATCCCGTTATAACTGCAAGTACCGCACCTATTATGTAGGGTGTTACTCCCGGTTTATAAAAACTGTAAACTTTAAAACTGGTTTGAAGGTTGTAAGCTGCAAGCATATTGAATCCCACAGCGTAGGTTGCTATCAAACACACTGCAAATACGACGCCAAGAGTTCTCGTTTTCAAAGCTGATTCTATGTAGTATGCCGGTCCACCGTAGCTTGAGCCTTCTTCGTCTCTTTTTTTATAGATTTGCGCAAGGGTCGATTCTATAAAAGCTGAAGCTCCGCCTATAATTGCGACTATCCACATCCAAAATACTGCTCCATATCCTCCAAGACAAAGGGCGCTGGAAACTCCAACTATATTACCTGTGCCTACTCTTGATGCCGTGGATACCATCAAGGCTTGGAAAGAGGATACTGCTCCTTCTTTTTCAGGTTTTTCCATTACGACGTTTATGGATTCTTTTAAAAGTCTTATTTGAAGAAATCCGGTCTTAATTGTAAAATAAAGGCCTACTCCCAACAAAAGTATTATCAGTATGGGATAGTATAACGGATCGTTAATCCCTCCTATGATTTCATTTAATTTTTCTGTCATAATTTTCTCCTTTCAAATTTCAATATATTTTTAAATTGAGATCGTCAGATACCGAATTTAAAAATCTCATTCCACAATAGGAATTTCCATGGCTATCAAGTCCCGGGCAGTAAGTTGCTAGGCCAAATTTATTTATAAATGCAGTTACTATTCCTCCACCTACTCCACTTTTTGCCGGCACTCCTATCCTCATGGCAAACTCTCCCGAATAATCATATGTACCGCATGTAGCCATAAGAGTCCTTATAATCCTTGCATTTTCAAATGACAGAACGCTTTTTCCGCTGTAATTTATTCCATCTTCAGAAAGTGCATAACTCATCTTCGCCAAATCCAAAGTGCTAACCATAACTGAACAACTTTTAAAGTAGCTATCAAGAAATTCATCAATATCCAGCTCTCTTGAAATTATGTTGTGGGAAAGCATTAAGTTGGCAAGGGCTCTATTTGCGTAGGATGTTTTCTTTTCAGAATTAAATATTGAATTCGAGTAATCCAAGTTTTCATTGTCTGTCAAAAGCATTAATTTGTTTAAAATTACATCAAAGGTATCTTTGCCGTATTTCTTTTGCAAAAGCGATGTGCATACTATGGCACCGGCATTGATAAATGGATTGACAGGTATTCTCTTGTTGCTCAGTTCCAGCTCTATGATGCTGTTAAAGGGTTTAGAAGTCGGTTTTACTCCTACGTATCTCTTTATCTCTTCAAAACCGCAGGTTTCCAAAACACACAAGTATATTGCTATTTTTGATATGCTTTGTATGCTGAATTTATAATCGTGTAAGCCGATTTTATATATCTCTTTATCTTTGTCTATCAGAACTCCGGCAAGATTATTTCTATCTTCTTTGCCCAACTCCGGTATATAGTCGGCTACTATTCCTTGATCTAAGTAATCAGATGCATAGGAATAAGCTCTCTTTAGTATTTCTTGCAATCTTTCTTATCCTCCTATGTAACATACACAAAACTTTTATGGTATCGTTTTCCTAGCAAGCTCAAATCACAGTTCTCACCACCCTTTGTAAAGTTGTCGCTTTAGTGCGTTGTTTTTAAAACTTTTTTTCATCGCTCCTATATTATACTTCCACAAAACAGAATTGTAAATATATTTAAAATAGAATTGTAAATATATTTTGTTGAAATTTAATCGGACCTCTTCGTAAATTACAAAGAGGTCCAAATTCAAACTAAATCATAAAAATCAAGTTGTCTAAGAGCTTCATATAGAACTATATTTGCGGAATTGGACAAGTTTAAAGATCTTTTTAATTCTTTGATCATGGGAATCCTTATACAGTTTTCCGGATTTTTATCCAAGATGTCCTCGGGTATTCCCCTGGTTTCGGGACCGAACATTATAAAATCTCCATCCTTAAATTTTACGTCGCTGTACTTCCTATCTGTCTTTGTGGTGGAGTAGTAGATGTTCGCTCCTTTATTCCTATCTAAAAAATCATCATAATTTTCATATAGAGTCAGATTCAAATATTTCCAATAATCAAGTCCCGCTCTTTTTAAAAACTTATCTCTTATGCTGAAACCCAAGGGTTTGATCAAGTGCAGTGCAGAATTTGTCAGCACGCAGGTTCGTGAAATCGTGCCGGTGTTTTGAGGTATTTCCGGCTCGTATAAAACTATGTTCAGTATGTCCATCACTTCTTTCATCTTAGGCTAATGGGTATGAGTAAAGGAAAACCCCCGCCGCAAAACTTAAAATATTGGCGAAAATCCCGTATAAAATATTTCTGCGCTCGCTGTGTCCCACAAGTCTTTTTCTGTAGTAAGCCGATTCCATTGCGAGGATGAATATCTCAAGGGGAAGCATCGTAAAGTATAGTAGAAACAATCCTCCCGATATGAATACATGGGTGGTCACCATATTTAAAATCCCCTGCGTAATTGCATTTATCAACAAAAAGGTCTTTAGATTTTTCTTCAAACTATATCCGAAGAGAATCAGAACCGCCAATTCTATTAAAACAGTTGGGATAAAGGTCTTGAAAAATTGGAGGATATAGGTCAGAAAAATCGGCAAATCTCTTTTCAGCTCCATGGTATCAAGATCGAGGGACAGCTTTTCATTGAAGGCTTTGATGTCTATATAATCAGTGGTATGAACTTCTCCGTCCTTTATAACTACAAATCTCAAATTCTCGGGAACTCTGTAATACAATCTGTATATCAAGGTGTTCCCCTCCATTTTCACATCGGTCATCACGGGAGCTCCCTCATTAGTTTCATTGATTATTTTATATTTTTTGACGAAATCCTCATCCAATTCATTCCCTAAGTCCTGATCTAATCTGAAGTTCTCCGATTCCGTTGAAGGGTAGATTTTTGTGTCCGATCCGAAATTTTCCACTCTGAGGACAACTTCGGGCTTAGGTCCCATATCTGCATGGCTCTTAGTGGAAAATACAAACAATACTAAGATGGCCATGCAGATTATTTTACCTAGTGAAATGTTTTTGATCATAGGCTAGCCTTGTATATTTCAAGGACATCTTCTTCTTCAAGAGTTACAAATCCCTTTAATGCACCTTTGTGATTCTTGATACACGCCTTTGCAATTTCAGGTAAATCTTCTTCCTTAAAGCCAACTTCTCTCAAATTTTCGGGAATACCTATGGATGTGAAGAATTCTCTCAGTTTATCTATGGCCTTATTCGCCAGCGCCCTTTTGTCTTCCTCATCTGCCAATCCGAATACATTTCTACCGAAGTCGCATATCTTATCTACCGTTTCGTCATTTAGACAGTGTCTTAACCAAGCAGGTGTCAGTATTGCCAGTCCCCAACCGTGGGTCAAGTCGTTGTGTGCTGAAAGTTCGTGTTCCATGGGGTGAACGGACCATTCCTGTGTCTTGCCCGTATTTAAAAGCCCGTTTATAGCCCAGGAGTTTGCCCACATCAAATTTGCTCTGGCTTCGTAATTGTCCGGTTCATTGTAGGCTATTTCTCCGTACTTTATACAGGTCTTTAAAAGTCCTTCAGAAAATCTGTCTTGCAAGTAAGCACTGTCATCCACTGAAAAATAGTTTTCCATGGTATGGCTCATTATGTCCGCAACACCTGCTGCCGTGTGTTTTTTAGGCACTGTATAGGTGAATTCAGGATTCAAAAATGAGAACTTAGGTAGTACTAAGGGACTTCTCCAACCTATTTTTTGTTTAGTGGTCATGTTGGTTATAACTGATGCTTGATCCATTTCAGATCCCGTTGCGGAAAGTGTAAGTATGGTTCCGATGGGCAGCGCCTTTTTCGGTGTCGCTTCTCTTATTACTACCTTCCAGGGATCAGTGTCTAAAAATACCGATGCCGCTATTAATTTAGAGCAATCTATGGTTGAACCTCCACCCACTGCAAGTATGAAATCCAAGTTTTCCTCTTTAATGATCTTCACACCTTCAACTGCAGTTTCAACTCTGGGGTTGGGATCCACTCCTGCCAATTCCTTGAAGTAAATACCCCTGTCTTTAAGAAGTTTTGTGACGGTGTCGTAAATTCCCGTTCTCTTTATGCTTCCTCCACCATATACCATTAGAACTCTGCTGCCGTATTTAAGTATTTCCTCAGGTAATTTGTCAATTTGATTCTTTCCGAAAAGTATTTTCGTACCCACTTCATAAATAAAATCTTGCATTTTTACCTCCTATAATCACAACGATAAATTCGGGTTCGCATAGAAGCGTGTCCCATAATCTCCTCTTTTATGGACATAGTATCCTGCCGAGGCTATCATGGCGGCGTTGTCCGTGCAAAGGCTGAGTTCCGGATAATAAATTTCCAAATTATCCTTCTTTGCCACCTCTTCAAATCTGCTCCTCAAACCGCTATTGGCCGAAACTCCTCCGGCAAGCACTATCTTGTTCAAATTCAATTCATCTGCAAGCCTTAAAGTCTTATCCACCAGCACATCTATCACTGCATTTTGAAAAGACTTGGCTATATCTTCCACTCTGTATTCTTCATTCCTTTGTTCCTTGTTGTGAATGTAGTTTATCACCGCTGTTTTCAATCCGCTGAAGGAAAAATCATAGGAACCTTCCTCCAACATCACCCTCGGAAATTGAACACTTTCAATCCCCTCAGTTGCCAATCTGTCTATTATAGGTCCTCCGGGATATCCCAGACCTATGGCTCTTGCGACTTTGTCATAGGCCTCTCCACATGCATCATCTCTAGTCCTGCCTATTAATTCAAAATCCACATAGTTATTTACCTTTATCAAGTAGGTGTGACCTCCCGAAACTATCAGTCCCACAAAGGGAGGTTCCAAATTTTTATGAGTTATATAATTTGCACACACATGCCCGTAGATGTGGTTTACTCCGATGAACTTTCGTCCTATGCCATAGGCAAAAGCCTTGGCGGCAGACAATCCTATCAAGAGGGCACCCACAAGTCCGGGACCCATGGTGGCAACAACCAAATCTATATCTTCAGGTTTTATCTTTGCATCTTCAACAGCCTTGAACAAAACCCGGTTAATTGCCTCCACATGTTGTCTTGAAGCAATCTCCGGGACCACACCCCCGAATTTTTCATGAGTTTTTATTTGTGATGCCACCACATTGGACAGTATGTGCCTTCCGTCCTCCACCACGGAGGCCGCGGTTTCATCGCATGAACTCTCTATTGCCAGTACCTTCAAATAATTTTCCTCCACATAATTATCGCATTTTCACCTTGAGCATAGTAGTCCTTTCTCTGTCCCTCCGCTTTAAATCCACAGCTTTTATACAGACACAGAGCCGATTTGTTTTTTTCGCTTACCTCCAAGGTGAAGTTAAATTCTTTATTTTCTTCTATAATTTTATTCATCAAAAGAGTGGATAATCCATAACCTCTGAATTTCTCATCGATTGCTATTCTTTCTATGGTGATTTCGTCCAGGAGCTTGGATATTAAAGCGTAGCCCACCATGCTCCCTTCATGGATTATTCCGTATCCTTCCTTGTTTTCCGATTTTAAGAAGTTCTCCACTGAATTCCTTGACCAAGGTATTTTAAAACTTCCCTGCTCCAATGAGTAGACATATTGAGCATCATCAAGGCTAAGGTTTTTAATTATTGCATCTTCTCTTTTCATATTCCCTTTCAGCCTGCGATTTATTTATATAGTTGGGCAGCACTTCTTCAATCTCATCTGCTCCGTCGGCCTTGTATTCTTCCATGGCAAGTCGTGCTACATAGGATCCTTTGATTTGACTGTCATGCAGCCTTATCATGTCCGTTTCTTTGAAAAAGTCCTTCAATTTTTCAGAATCTTTGCCCAGAATAAT
>JAUNLL010000111.1 GCA_030532275.1 Peptoniphilus sp.
TTACAAAATCCTAGAACACACTATTATCACATCCTTTTAAAGATGTTTTCATATCCAAGTACTTAAAGCAGAAAAGAGGTTCTTTGCTTCTCGCATCAACCTCTTTTTCTTTTAAATTAGGCTTTACATCTTTATGCTTTAACTTAAACTTGCCACTCATTTATGCTTCAATTTGTGTTTTGAAAAACGCCATCATCTTATCACGGCTTATTACAGAGTTTATTTCCGTGGTTTTCCAAGGAGATTCTTCATGTGTCATTTTCATCAAGGCTACAGCAGAAAACTGGTTGTATTCCTCATAAACATTGTTGAAAAGTTCTTCTTCATCATCTGATAAAGATATACCTTCTTTTGAAGTCGATATAGAATTGGATTCAAACGATTTATATTCCTTATATACAGAAGGGACAACCGGTCCATATTGCCAAGCAACAATATCCTCATCAAACAATGGTGTTCCAAAATATGCCAAATGGAAACCTTGTTGGTAATACATCATCTTCTGCAATTTCAGATTTGATATAGTATCACCATGTTCCAAATCTGTTTTGGATATAATTTTATTTGCGATGTCTAATGCTTTGTATGCCATAATACTAATGAGTTATTTGTAAAAAACAAGGGGTAAGCATACCTATTATTCAAGGATAAGCTGCAAATACAGCTTTAAGGTATGCGTAGCCATGAGCGTAATTATGATGCAAATATAGAGGCTAAAATTTGTATTGCAATGGATTTCTTATTTAATTTATACATGTTTAATAGCATACAACAAAAATCCCCGAACGCTACGAACGGGGATTACATTATCCTATTTTTAATGTTTTTACATTGATTGTCAGAAAAATCACGGTGGTTATACAAAAATAAGTGTTCTATTTTTCAGATTCATCTTGAAATTTCAATGGCTCGCAACTACCCAACCTCGCTAAATTGATACTCTTACATACCCATTCAAACAAATATGCAGACGGCTCGTCTCCGTGTTTCATTCCTATTGCGTTCTCTATTCCATCAACTACATGGCTCGCTTCATGGCAAACAACGCCCATTCTCATATCAGCTTTATTGTGGAATATCACAAGTATGCCTACCATATTAGTGTCATTCCGTACAACTTCCGTTAATGTCAATCCGTCCCATTCAGAATTTGTCTCAAAACTTAATCTTTTGCCACTTCCGTTTTCGTGAAAATATCTATTAATGTAATCCTCATCAGAACCTATATAAACCCATAAAAGGCGTGGGTATATTACAGGGTCATACTCGTATAATAAGTTTTTCTTGCTCATAAATCCTATTTATTTGTGAACTCATAATCTTTTAAAATGAAGTCAACCACATCATTATCAAAACCTTTCAACACAGCAACGACCGCTTCAATGGCCATCCCAATGTCTTTAGGGCTTTTCATAGGAATGTCAGCACCTCTTCTCCACTTGTTATGCAAAATCAGGAAATCTATCAATTCATTCTTCTTCATAGTTTTACCTCAACTTCAATAACATACACCTTACATACTTCACGACCCAACTCGTCATAAACCACTCTTCTCACAAAGCCGACATCCGAAACTTGAACTCCGGTTTCATCTTCAAACCCATTCAGAAGAACAGCTATCTTTTCGCCCAACTCCTGCTTCTTTTGCTTTATCTCTTCAACATTCATGTCAATTGTCAGTTTTCAAATATATATTCTTCAATTCGTCCTTTTTTAAAGATCCGTACTTTATTGCACGGTCTATACGCTTACGGGCATTACCATCCTTAGATTTTGCACTATTTTTAGAATTATCTTTAGATATAATCAGTTTAACCAACTCGTTCAAAGGGATAGGCTCTGCAACAGCTCTATCCCAAATAGAAGTGAAAAAATCTTTTGCAGGTTTTCCCATAAGTAATTTCTTTTCCGTTTCATCACCAACCTTTTCAAAATGAAGGTAAGGTTCCGAAATAATATTGAAATATGGCAGGAGCGACTTTTCATCCGGTTCACTCACCATGCGAGTTTTTAGTAGTTTTAGATAACGTCCTCCATTCCTTGTACGTCCTATGGCAAACACCCCGTCCGCAAAGTTGGAAAGAAGCTTGCTCCCTGCCATATTGGTTTTAGACAAGGGCTTCCATTCCTCAATCTTAGGCGTATGCGCTATTACCATGATACTGATTTTCAGCTCACGCTTCAATCTTGTAAGACCGTCCATAATAGCACCTGCGAACTCCGCTTCTGCTGTCTGCGTAGAAAGATAGGAAAGATTATCAAGTATCATAACCTTTGCACCTGTATCAATCAGCTTGTCTTTTATGCCGTCAATCACGTTCATGTTAAAATCTTCGCTGTCCACTTCTTCCGATATGGTGCATCGGATAAGCGACTTCGGGAAATCCGCATTGCAGTACCTTCTTGCAAGCTGCCTGTCCGATAACTCAAAGTCGAAGTACAAAACGGTTTGAGGACTTACCTCCACCTCCGTACATTCGCTTTCCCCTTTGGCTATCTCGTAGGCTATCTGCGTGGCAAGAATGGATTTACCTATTCCGCTATCGGCAAATAAGAATACAAGCTCGTTCTCCCACCAAAAATCGCCCCAAAGCCTATGAATAGGAGGCTTCTTCTTA
>JAUNLL010000112.1 GCA_030532275.1 Peptoniphilus sp.
TGGCGAAATAAATGAAAGATATATTCAAATTAGGCGGCATATTATTTTTAATATACCCCACATATAGAAATACTCCCTGGGCTAATGCATATGTAACATAAAGAACAATCAAACCATATTTATTAAGCAAAGACAAATTAGTCATTTGCTTTACTACTGGTAACATAATAACCTGAAAAGGAATAAAGATTCCCAAAGAAAACATCAAATAAATACTTTTGTAGTAAAATTTCTCCATATTTCTTGTAATTGCATAAGAAACCAATGGAACCACTACTAATATTAAAAGCAAAGAGCATACTGTGATTAAAACAGAATTGCTTACATACACTAAGAAATCATTATTTTGAATAACTTCTTTAAAATTTCCCAAATAGAATGTTTGAGGTAAACCAAAAAAATTCTGTGCAGTTTCTTTTCCCGTTTTAAATGCAGTAACGATAGTTAAATACATAGGAAATGCAATCAGTACAATCCCTATCAATATAATAAGTCCGCATATAATATTCTGTACTTTTTTCTTCATTACTCGCTCACCTCATATTTATTCATACCTTTAACTTGTATCAAAGATACAATTCCGATTAAAATAAACAACACTACAGCTAATGCATTTGCATAACTAAATTTAAATTCTGTAAATGCGTAGCGATAAATTAATAATCCTACAGATTCTGTTGCTTTATTAGGACCACCTTGCGTAATTGCCATAATATGATCAAAGGATGTTAAACCTGCTTTTAGTGAAAGAATAATCACCATATTCATAGCCGGAATCAAATATGGAAACTTTATATTCCAAAAACGTTTCCAGCTATTTGCTCCATCAATAGCTGCTGCATCTATCAATTCTGCTGGCACACTTTGCAATCCAGCTAAAAACAAAACGGTTGGTATTGCCAGCCCTTGCCATAAATTAACAAATAGCAACCCCCAAAATGCACCTGTTTCATTTGCTAAAATATTATGTGATAAAAATTCTATATTCAATATCTCTCCTATTTGAGGAAGAACATGGAGAAAAATCTGATTAAAAATTAATCCAATTACAATCATACTAAGGACTGCCGGAAAAAAATATACTGTTCGCACTAAACCACGTAGTTTCATTTTTCTGTTTAATAGAATAGCTAAACATAACGCAATAATCGTAGTACCAATCATTAATACAATCGTATACCGCACAGTAAAGGAGAGACTACCTAATATTCTTTGGTCTCTCATCAAATCCACAAAATTTTCCAATCCGATTATGTTAAAATTCTTTGCTATTCCGTTCCAATCCGTAAAGCTAAAAAAAATTCCCCGAACAAATGGAATCATCATAAAAATTATATATAAAGTAACCGCTGGAATGGTATAAAAAAAATGTGCTTGTTTTTCTATAAACTGTCTTATAGTTATCTTATTTTTTTTCACTTTCCATCACCTCTTATTTTTTTATCAAATATTATTGCTTATGGTAGAAACACTATCCCTGAAATCCAAAAATCAAGGATAGTGTTTTTCTCTATTTTTCAAACACTGTATTCAGCGTTTTGGTTAATTCAGAAAAATCTCCAGACGCTGCATATGCACTGACCATGTTTTGCCAGTCTGAATCATTAGACGGTAACCACTCAAAATGAAACCAGGTAAAACTTTTATTACTATTCAAATAATCTGTTACCCCTAATGTTTTTGTATTTTTAGCTTCTACTCCTTTTACAACAGAAGGTGATTTTTCTTCATCATGCAATTTCTGTGCTGTCTCTTTCTGAGTCAAGTAGCTTACAAATTCCTTTGCCTCTTCTGGATGTTCTGTACTACTGGAAATTCCTACCGCCAAATCTACTCCATAAGCTACTCTGGTATCATCTGCATTATCTGCCGGAACAGGCATCATAGAGTATTCAAATTCTGCTCCTGCCTTATCAATAACCGGTGACGCCCAAATACCTTGCGGAAACATTAGTGCTTCTTCTGTAGCAAACAAAGTAGCTGCAGTATTATAATCTGTTCCTAAAGCATCTTCTTCTGTATTTTCAAAAATCACTTTCATACGTTCCATTGCTTTCTTAAACTCTGCATTATCTTCAGCTTTTTCTTCAGATAAGAAGAATTCGCTAGCTTTTTCTACTCCCATTGTATTACCTACAACAGCTTCTCCTAAATGTCCTAATGTCCATCCTTCTTTTAAGCTAGTCGCAAATGGTATGTAACCTACCTCTTTAATTTTTGCAGTAACAGCTTCCAAATCCTGCCAAGTTTTGGGAACCTCTAATTCTAGTTCTTTAAATTTGTCCACATTATAAAAAATTCCATATGCATTCATTGTTAAAGGTACACTATAATCTTTCTCATTATATTTAACAGAATCAAGTACATTAGAATCTAAATTATCCAGAAATTCTTCTCCTGTCAAATCCATGAAAAATCCACTATCCACATATTCTTTAAATTTACTTTCATTTGGATAGATTCCAGCTATATCTGGCATATCACCACTGGACATCCTTGACATCAAAACGTTTCCTCCATCTGGCACTTACACTTGCTCCACCTCAATATTCGGATGTGTACTGTTGAATTCCTCAACAATTTCATCCATTATTTCCTTAATTTCTGATTTCTGAT
>JAUNLL010000113.1 GCA_030532275.1 Peptoniphilus sp.
TAATATGTTATTTTTATTTAGATTAGATTTATCTATATAGGAGCTTATATGTTCATAAACAATAGATTTTGTCAAAAATGTTTATCTGTCTTGCTAATAGTTTTTTCAATAGCAGGTCTTTTTGGAAATATAATTTCTTTAGGAGAAGAAAAAAGCGATTGGTTTGAAAGTTATGATATAACAGATACCGAAAAAATGTGGGAGATGATTATCAGACCAATTACTGTACTTGACGCACCCGAAAAAACAAAAATATATCTGCTTGACGCTCCCAAAGGAAAAAAAGTAAAGAAAGATAAGCTGGGAGGATATATAAACGCTGCACAAGCCGGAGTAAAGGTTTTGGGAAAAGATGAAGATGGATATACCCTTATTGAAGGTTATGATGATTATGATAGACTCTTGCAAGGTTATGTAAAGACTTCTCTACTAAAAGAGGTATCGCCCAATCAAGAGATAGGATTAATAATAGATAAACTCACACAGAAAATTTATATTTTTAAGGAAGGTCAGTATTTAAGTAGCCTTAATATATCTACCGGACTTATCAACAAAGATCAGCCTTATAACGAGACAGCAAGCGGAGAGTATCTTATAAGCAGCTGGACAGGCGACTTTTTGAGTGGCACAGATATGTTGTGTAGAAAGGCCATTAGATTTAATGGGGGCGATTTGCTCCATATGGTGCCCGCATTGGTACGTGCAGATGGCGGCTACGATTATAGCCCATTTGAACCAAAGCTTGGATCCAGAGCAAGTCATGGATGTGTACGTATCCAGCGCAACAAAAATAGTGATGGGTATAATATGGACTGGCTTTGGGACAATCTAAAAAAAGGCTCTAAGGTAATTGTTTGGGACGATGATGGCAGAGAGCGACCATATCCTGATGATTATCTAAATGTCTTTTATAATGAAAACGGTGGCAAATATTATCACTCTACTGCCAGATGCGGCTCTGTACGGGATAAATATCTTCCTCTGACAGGGTTCTATTATGGTCAACTAAGAGATGATGAATTTAAAAAACTTACACCCTGCGCACACTGCCAACCTCCTGTAAGAGAAGAAACAATAGATGCACTCAACAAAGAATCATTGAGCGAGGAGAAATTTGCTGATCTGATGACAACACGTAAGGCGATTCACGATCACTTTGATCCTGATTCTGTACCTGCACAGATATTAGAGAGTGAAATTCAACTTGAAGAACCTACAGAAAATATTCATAACAACAATGGAGTACAAGAAGCAGTGCAATACTCTAAAATACATGAGGACGATACAGAAATAGAATTAAATATAGGAAATTAGTCGCATATACTTTATATGCGATTTTTTATGAGGAAACTATGAAAAAACATATACTTTTTGCTTTAGTCATTATATTACTAACAATTACAATTATATCCAACGTATATGCAGAAGATGATATTATTCGGCTAAATTTATCAAGATTAACAATTTCGGATAAAATATATTTGAAGTTAAATAACGACTACCTATTGACCTATGGCGAATCGAATATATTATTAAAATCAGGCAGTGATATTAGTATTCGTTTATTAGATAAGAAGATATATCTATATACTAATAGTGTACATGTAGATTTAGGATATAATGCCAAACTCCAATCAATAGATAGCAATAGTGGATTCTATATAAACAACTCAAAGAATATTTATAATGGAGATTTATATATAGAGATAGTTGAGAATAAATTATTTCCGATACTATACATAGAGATTGAAGAATATCTAAAAGGTGTAGTACCCTACGAGATGAGCGATTCGTTTCCTATCGAAGCTCTGAAAGCTCAAGCTATTGCAGCACGCACATATGCTGTAAAGCATTTGAAATTCCAAAAAAACTATGATCTGGTGGATACTACAAATGATCAAGTATACAAAGGATTTAATCCTAAAAATATTAATGCACTAAGAGCTATAGAAGAAACAAAAGGAATATGCGGATTTGATGGTAATAGCCTTGCGACATGCTACTACTCGGGCAGTAACGGAGGGCAAACAGAATTACCGGAAAATCGCTGGGAAACGGCTCTTAATATATACAAAATGACTGACGATGTTTATGATTATAATAATCCAAAGAGCATGGTAAAACGATTTGCTATAAAAAAGATAAATCCCAGTCTTAAAAAATCTGCTCATAACTTGTTGGCTAATGCTGTAATCGAATATGCACAGCTAAGCGGATTTGATACAGATTACGATAATATTAGAATAGATAAGATAAATTCCTTATCATTAAGTTCTCCTTTATATTCACCCCCATCAAAGGTTATGGGTAAAATAAATATTAATCTAAATTTTTCGGGTAAAAAAGAAATACAATATATCGGAGAAGCAACCCCAAGTCCTATACCAACACCCACTCCGTTTATCTATACCTTTATAAAGCCAGACTATACTCCAAAGCCTTATAAAAATTTAAGTGAATTTATACATTATCCACACGCGGTAGATATTGAACTAAATGTATTTAACGAGGCTAAAAATGCTTTTGGATTATCACTAAGAGGTGGAGGTAAAGAGATAATCAATGTAATTGATTCTAATGATGCGTATATAATAGAATCTCGT
>JAUNLL010000019.1 GCA_030532275.1 Peptoniphilus sp.
TATTCTGGCTTCTTGAGGAATTACCGTGAAATAGGTTTTTTCATCCTTGGTTTCAAATATAATTTCTCTTTCATCATAGGTTATTTTTGTAATATTTTCCTCATTGATGTAATTTATAAATTCGGTAACATCTACCTCCGGTATAGTTTCTGCCGGTGGGCTGAAAAATCTTATGCCCAATATGACTAGAACTACAAGGGAAAGATATAGACTTGCTCCGCTGATTCTCTTATTCAATAAACATCACTCCTCTTATAGATTATAGCACAGACGATCCTTTTTATGTTTTTTATTTATACACTCGCTCATCAAGTATGCCTATGTAGGGCAAATTTCTATAATATTCGTTGTAATCCATTCCGTAACCTATCACGAAATTGTCCTCGATCTCAAAGCCCACATACTTCACGTTTATGTCCTTTTTCCTGCGTGCCGGCTTAGTTAGAAGAGTGCATACATTTAAGCTCTTGGCTCCCCTGCTCTTTAACACTTCTATGAGATAGGACAGAGTAAGACCTGTGTCGATGATGTCTTCAACTATCAAAACGTCCTTTCCCTCAACCTTTACACTCAAGTCCTTCAATATTCTGACTTCTCCTGTGGTAGTCGTTCCGTCATAGCTTTTTACATCCATAAAATCAATTATAACGGGAGCTTTTATCTTGCGCACAAGATCTATCATAAAGGGCATTGCACCCTTTAATATTCCCACTACCACTATTTCTCCATCATAATCTGCTGAAATTCTTTCCGCCAGTTCCGAACATTTATTGTCCAAATCCTCAGCAGTGTAAATCACTTCTTTAATATCTCCGTCATTAAATTTTTCCACTTGTTACCTCCATGCATATGCTGATTATATGCTTTGTATTTTTATCTACTTTGTAATTTTCACTCATTCTATGGGGTGCAATCCATATTATTTCTTTATTATCGCATAAAATTGGCGTTTTATCTCTGATATTCTTGGGAATTTTTTCATCTATGAAGAAATCTTTGAGTTTTTTTTGATTTTTCATGCCCAGGGGAGTAAATCTGTCTCCCTCTTTCCTGTATCTCACGAACAAATCTCCCTCGACCTTGTCGGCATCTATGGATATGCAGTTCTTCCATACCTCGTAGGGCGCATTTCTTTTAATTGTAAATCTACCGTAAGGGGTATCGTTGACACCCTCAATCAATCTTTCAGATTCCCTTGCAGTCTTTTTATGCTTTTCTTCTATATATAGGTTGTCATAGGACAGGATCAAAGTGGTGTCCTTTTTTAAGGTGATTTTAAATTTCTTTCCCGAAACTATGCTTTGGACAATCTCATCTATGTTGTCCATGAATATCCCGTGAATACTCCCTAACTCCTCTTTCAAAAAAAATCTTATCACTTCGCTGATATAGTAGGGATCTTGATCCTTCAGGGTCCTTATATCCAAAACAGCATCTCTGTAATGCTCCTTTAAATAGTCCTCTGCTCTCTTCTTGACGTAGTTCATATTCTTCTTAGACAGTTCTGACAATCTCAAAAGAGCATCCACGAAACCGCTGTTTAAGTTGCTTTCAATGTAGGGGATCACCTTTAATCTGATTTTATTTCTGCCGTAAATATCCATGCTGTTGGTTTCATCTTCTACATACCCGATATTATTTTCCCGCAGGTAATCCATTATTTCCCATCTCTTTATGTTTAAAATCGGTCTGTATAAATCATCTTTCACATAGTCCATGGCTGTCAATCCGTCGATGCCCGTTCCTCTTATGATTCTTTGCAGCACGGTTTCCGCCTGGTCATCGGCATTGTGAGCAAGAAATATCTTGCCCCCTTCGCCCCTTAATTCTCTAAAAAAGGAATATCTTAGATATCGTCCCGCCTCTTCGTCGGTCATCTTATGCTCCGTGGCATATTGGTGCATATTCACATGGATCACATTGAATTCCAAATTGAATTTTTCACATAGATGCTTTACGAATTCCTCATCTCTTTTTGCCCCTTCTCTAACTCCGTGATTAACATGAGCTACCTTTATGGAAAAATCCTCTCTCGTCCTATAAAGATACAGATTGTAGAGCATAAAAACTGAATCCGCTCCCCCCGACACGGCGGCAACAATTTCATCTCCTTTTTTTATCATAGTATGTTCTTGTATATTCTTTAAAAATTTTTCATTTATTCTATCAATAGTATTTGTCATAAAATACCTCGGATCATTCTCCTCATAGGGAATTGCAAATAACTCCACAATAAAAAAATAAGGTCATCGCCGATGACCCTTTATCTATTTATCTTTTAGATCTGCCCTTTGACATTTTTGAATTCTCTCGTGATCTTGCCTGCTCAAGTTTTTCGTTGGAATCTTTTAGAAACTTGGAAAGTTTATCTTCGAAGGTCATATCCTTTTGTTCTTTTTCAAATTTTACTTCCTTTACTTCCTTAACTTTTTTAGTTTCTTCCTTTGGCTGTGCTTGTTTGATTGACAGCGCAATTTTCCCATGATCGTCAAGAGAAATTATCTTAACTTTTACATTTTGTCCCTTTTCCAAAACATCTGAAACATTTTGAACGTACTTATCGGATATTTCCGAAATATGTACCAGTCCGCTCTTACCTTCTCCCAAATCGATAAAAGCTCCGAATTTCATCACATTGGACACAACTCCATCGACAATTCTGCCTACAGTTAATGTCATTAAATTTATCCTCCCTAAAAATTCTAGAAGTTATCTCAAGCCATCCTTTTCCCTATCCTTATCGACATACACTACTTCTCTAGGTTTGATCATGCCGAGATCCTCTCTCGCAACCTTTTCTATGAATTTAACAGAGTCGGAGTTGGATATTTCCGATTCCAATTCGGATATATCTTTTTTTAATTCCTTGATTCTTTCTTGTTTTTTAGAAATTTCCGATAATTTTTCATTTCTACGTGAAATATTATTGCTTATGTTGAATGCTCCGTACGTCACGGAAAATAAAATTAAAATTGCAAAAACTAAAGGAAAGGGTTTGATTTTTTTCATGTCGATAACCTCCAACCTAATTATTACATTTAAGGGTGGATTTTTCAAGGCATATTTAGCTTTCAGTCAATTATTTTATATAGATTTGCTGCGTCGTTTTTTGCTGTCTGTTCCTTTATATCCAGTATTTCATACTTGTTGGTACCGCTTCCAAAGGATATTTCAAGTATATCTCCCACTTTTACATCATCTCCGGCCTTTGCCACTTTGCCGTTTATCTTTACCCTTCCACCGTCGCAGGCCTTTTTAGCTATGGGTCTTCTGATGATTATCCTGGAAACTTTTAAAAATTTATCTATTCTCATAAAATACTCCAAAAAAGGGAAGCTCAGCTTCCCTCGTGTTTAAGTCAATTTTTATTTTCTCTTTTCGTTTACAGATTCTTTTAATGCTTTTCCGGCTCTGAACACAGGTGCTTTAGAAGCAGGTATTTTGATAACTTCTTCAGGATTTCTCGGGTTTCTGCCTTCTCTTGCTTTTCTTTCTCTAACTTCAAAAGTTCCAAATCCCACAAGTTGAACTTTTTCACCTTTCATAAGAGCTTCTTCAACTGAAGATAAGAATCCGTTAAGCGCTAATTCAGCATCCTTTTTTGTTAAATTACTTTTTTCTGCTATACTTGCAACTAATTCTGATTTGTTCATAACATCCTCCTCAAAAATTTAAAATAATAATTTTTTTCTTAATTATATATTTAAGTTCTGTAAGTTCAAACTAATATGCCTCTATTAAAGCTTAAATCAAATATAAGTCCTAGGATTTTTATTTTGCTTAAACTTAAATATCTTGTATCTGTTTCCATCGATCCGCGAAACTATATAGATTATACATTATCATAAAATGAATTTCCATAGTAAATTAGTCAAATTATCGGATTTTACCTATTTTTTTGTATATATATTCCAAAATTTCTCCGTAGTAATAATAGCCTTCGTAGTTTAATTCCCTGGCTATTTGCAAAAGCTCCACAGCTTTTTCTCCCAATTCTTCCAAAATTTTATCATGGAATTGCACACCGATGAATTTCTGTTCTTCCATTTTCTCCATTATTTTACCCAGGGTTACCGCCTCTTCCTTCTTGGGAATAAACAGAGCGCTTTGGTGGTTTATATCCTCTGTTCTGTCCAATTCATAAAGGGGAATCCTGTGAACTCTTTCATCTTCCGTGCCTGCATTTGTAACAAGAAAAATTTCATAATCATCTCCGTAGATCTCTCCCAGAGCCAGTTTTAAATCCACGGCAATTCTGTGGTTGTAGATCTGAGTAACTATGATGTGAGAGTTTGTGTCTATGTCAAAGGGGCTGAAATCGTCACCGTCCAATATCTTTAAATTCTTAGAAGGATCGATTTTCACCGCTTTTAATAGAGGTTCGATAAAGCTTATGCCCATGATTATATTTACATCTTCCGTCCTGTCAAGGAGCATCATCACCGTCTTTTCCGCTATTAGTGGATTGCCCGGCACTATGTAGTTTATGTCCTCTTCTTTATTTTTCTCCATCAACAGATTGACTATTTTTTCGTATACCTCTTCAAAGCTGTCCTCGCTTTCGTAGAGGTAATCAAAGCTCTCGTAGGGAATCTTCTCCCTATCAAAATATTCAAGGCTTGCGTGCTCCTTAGTCCTCAAATAGTTTTTGTTTCCGTTTTTTATGGCCTCCACCGCTCTCAAGGTCATATCTCTGTAATCAGTTGAGCCCAATCCTATAATATTTATCATATTGCACCTCTTGTCACAAATTTTCGACTATGAATATTTTATCACGATGTGTCAAAAAAGAAAAACTGTGCTCTAGGCACAGTCTTTTGACTATTGTTCTTCTTCTGTTTCTGCGTTATTTTCCTCTGCTTCTTCCGGTGCTTCCGTAGTCGCTTCAGGTGTTTCCGTCGCCACTTCAGGAAGTACTATTTTGTATTCTTCAGGTACTTCAAATTCGTCCTTGGGATCTAGGTATCTCTTTATGTCCGCATCCTTTTCAAGTTTATCTAGGTATTCTTGAATTTTTTCTTGACTGTAAAGATTTTCCAATTCTTCCTTTACATCATCGTAGGGTCTTTCAGCCTTTTCTTCCAGTTTTATTATATGGTATCCATATTGTGTCATAACGGGATCTGAAATTTCACCGGGTTTCATTACCTTGACAGTATCTTCAAAGGGCTTTACCATTTGGCCGTTTGTAAATTCTCCAAGATCTCCTCCCTTTTCAGCACTGCCCGGATCTATGGAATTTTCCTTTGCAAGTTCAGCGAAGTCCGCTCCCTTGTCCAGTTCTTTCTTGAGTTTATTGGCTAAATCTACATCAGTTACCAAAATATGAGATGCTTTAGCTGAGAAATATATATCCTTATTGTCTTCGTAGTACTTTTTAAGTTCTTCTTCTGTGGGTTTTAATTCCTCTTGAAGTTTTTCGTAGTACTTGCCTGTCATGTCGGCATTTTTCATATATTTTTCAAAGAAGGTGGTAGTCAATCCGACTTTTTTAAGTTGTTCTTCGTAGGCTTCTTGTCCACCTGATTTGTTTATGACTTCTTCCAGCTGCTTGTCTATTTCTTCTTGGTTTACTTGTATGCCCTTCTTTTCAGCGTCTTGTTTTACAAGTTCCATTTGAACTAAGTTGTCCAAGGTTTGTTTTCTAAGTTCCTCAGCTATAGTCATTTTGGGATTTTCCAATGAGGGATCTTGCAATACATCTTCAGAAGCGCTCATTTGCACCACATAGTTTCTTTGAGCGGCATAATCCACCAAGAAATCCTCATTTTTAATTTCCACTCCGTTAACTGTGGCAACGACACCTTCAGGTCCCTTGTTTCCACAGGCTGTTGAGAGTATTAAAGCTCCCAATCCCAGTGCAAAAGTCAAACTTTTCGCAACAGTTTTAACTTTTTTATTAAAAATTTCGATATTCAAGTTATCATCCTTTCAATTTATTATTCACATATTCATATATTATACACTATTTTCAGCAATTACTTGTGATTATTTTGTGTAAGTTTTAAAATTTCAACAACTTTATTTAAGTCTTCAAAGGGATGGTGGAGTTTTGACAATTTGAAACCCACTTCTTCTCCCGCCATCACTTCTATATTTTTGAATTCCCTTTGGATATTTTTTATTTCTTCAATTCCTATCATCTTGCTCATCTTGATTTCATAGATGTGAGCTTTTTGCGTTATGGAGGAAATTCCCACGGATTTTGCATTGTATCTCAACAGCGCTATATCCATTAAATTGGAAACTTCCACAGGTATATCTGAAAATCTGTCTATTAATTCATCCACCAAGTCTGAATAGTCCTCCTGAGAGGTTATGGAGGCGATTTTTTTGTATATTTCTATTCTGAGGTCGTCATCTTCGATGTACTTCGTGGGAATATAGGAGTTTATGTTTAAATCTATGGTGGTGTCCCTTTCTTCCTCTACCTCTTCTCCCTTGAGTTTTGACAGAGCATCCTTTAGATACTTGATGTAGAGGTCGTATCCCACAGAATTTATATGTCCGCTTTGCCTTGCGCCCAATATGCTTCCCGATCCTCTGATTTCCAAATCCTTCAGCGCAATTTTGTAACCTGATCCGAATTCAGTAAATTCCTTTATGGATTTAAGTCTTTTCTGTGCAATTTCCGTCAAACTCAAATTGGGCTCGTAGGTGAAGTAGGCGTAGGCGATTTTGTTCGACCTGCCTATTCTGCCCCTGAGCTGGTAAAGCTGTGAAAGTCCCAATCTGTTGGAATCCGCCACTATCATGGTGTTTACATTTTTCATATCCAGTCCCGTTTCAATGATGGTGGAACAGAGCAGGACGTCGAATTCGTGATTTATAAAGGACATCATGCTGTCCTCAAGAACTCTCACCTGCATTTGCCCGTGAGCCATGCCGAAGGTGGCTTCAGGCACCAACTGCCTTAATTGAGCAAGTTTATTTTCCATATTTGAAACTCTGTTATATACGAAATAAACTTGACCGCCCCTGGCTATTTCTCTTAAAATGGCATCTCTGACCATCATATCATTGTGTTCCAGCACATAGGTCTGCACGGGAAATCTCTCTTCAGGCGGTTCCTCTATGACGGACATATCTCTTATTCCTATCATGGACATCTGTAAAGTTCTGGGAATGGGTGTGGCTGTTAAAGTCAAGGTATCGACATTTTCTTTGATCATCTTCAGTCTTTCCTTATCCTTGACACCGAATCTCTGCTCCTCGTCCACAATTAAAAGTCCCAAGTCTTTGAATTTTATATCCTTGGATAGAAGTCTGTGAGTTCCCACGACTATATCCACCACTCCGCTTTTAATGCCCTTTATATCCTCAGCCTGTTCCTTTGCCGTCCTGAATCTGGAAAGCAGGGCCGCCTTGACGGGGAAATCCTTAAATCTGTCCATTATGGTGTTGTAGTGCTGCTTGGCAAGGACAGTGGTGGGTACTAAAAACGCCACCTGTTTTCCATCCATTATGGCTTTAAAGGCCGCTCTTAACGCCACTTCGGTCTTTCCGTATCCCACATCTGCACAGAGAAGTCTGTCCATGGGTTTCTTCGATTCCATATCGGCCTTTATCTCTTCCACAGATCTCAATTGGCCTTCCGTTTCCTCAAATTCAAAGGAATCTTCAAACTCCCTTTGCCATGGCGTATCTTCCTCGAAGGCATGACCCTCCTCCTGCATTCTCTTTGCGTAGAGTTTGATCAAATCATCGGCCATGTCCTCAACGCTTTTCTTGGCTCTGGCCTTGGTCTTACTCCACTCAGCTGAATTTAACTTGTTTATCTTGGGTTTTTTGCCCTCTTGAGAAGTGTACTTGTAGATAGAAGTTAAATTTTCAATGGACAAAAACAGCTTGTCCTCTCCCTTGTATTCGATTAAGATGTAGTCTTTGATTATCCCTCGGACTTCAAGCCTCTTTGTGCCCACATACTTTCCTACTCCGTGAGATTCATGAACTACATAATCTCCTATTTTTAAATCCTCAAAGTTTAGCGCCTTTCTCTTTCTGCCAGATTTTTTTGTGTCCTTTGCTCCCCCGTAGATTTCTCTGTGATTTATGAGGACAAATTTCATATCCACTATTTCAAAGCCTTCAGACAATCCGCCAACTGTAATCACCGTTTCTCCGCTTTTCAGAGAATCGTCGAAATCACTGGAGTACTTTGAATGAATGCCCTTTTCCATGAGATTTGATTGGAGTTTTTTTGCCCTCTGCTCATCTCCTCCCATGATGACCACTTTGTAACCTCTGTACATATAACTCTTTAAATCATCTATGAACAGCTTCATTTTGCCCTTGTATCTGACAGAGGATCTGGTCTTTAAATTTATTATTGCCCTAGGTGAAAAATCTTCCGTGGCCACGGTGAAGGAATTGAACAACAGAAGTGCTTTACTTCCCAACTTGGAAACTAAATCTTCCCTCATGTACCTGATGTGTTCGTGTTCCGCCAAGGCTTCGCCCTGAATCATCAGATCGGCTAAATTGCTCTTGAAGTCAACTTCATTTTCAGAATAATTTTCCAGGGAATTGTTGGACTCTTCCATCAGTACTAGGGTGTCATGGGATAGATAATCCAAAAGGGAACTCATGCTCTCTTCTTCCATGAAGGGAATGAGCAGGTCCATATTTTGAATGTATTCTCCAGATTTTAAATCATCCACATACTTGTTGAACTTCCTTTGGAGTTTTTCATCCTTTGAAGCCTTTGAATTTTTAAGTGCTGTGGACAATCTGTGAGCAATATCACTTCGGTCTTTCTTCTCCAATATCAGATCATTGGCTGGTATGACCTCCACTTGGTCTAAATTCTCTAGGGATCTTTGCGTGTTGATGTCAAAACTTCTTATGGAATCCACTTCAGTATCGAAGAATTCAATTCTATAAGCTCCTTGAGCCGTGTAGACGTCCAAGATGTAGCCTCTTATGGCAAACTGTCCGAAACTCTCCACTTGTGCAGATCTCTCATATCCCATCTCCACGAGTTTTGCCGATACATCTTCAAGGGAGATCTCCTCTCCCACTTTGAATTTGAGGATGTGTTTTGAAAAAACTTCCTTGGAAGATATCCTGTCCCCCATGGCTTTGAGAGTGGTAACTACCACATTGCTGTTGTTCTTTGCCACATCGTAAAGGGATTTGAGCCTTATCTTCATATTGTCCAAACTCTTGAAATATCTGTCGTACAAGAGAATATTTCTGTTTGTGTAGAGGGATACTCCTCTTAAATTTAGACTTTTTAAATCCTCATAGATCTTCCTCGCCCTCAATTCATCCCTTGCAATGACCATGACAGGTCTTGCACATTCCCTGAGGGAATAGGCGATATGGACTATTTGACCCTCCGTTGCACCATATAGAGCGACGGGGGTTTTTTCATCATCTATGGATTTTATAAGTTCCCTATAATCTTTGTAATCTTTTAAAAAATCTGTCAAAAAATTCAATGGATCACCTCATTAATAAATCGGGAAAGATTTCCTTCCCGATTTATTATTTCCCGTTAAATTTATTCATCGCCGACTCCACACCTCTGTCCATTATTTCAATGGCGCAGTCTGCGGCTTTGTCGATAGTCTGTTCTATTTGTGCACCTTCCGATTTCGTGAATCCGCTCAACACAAAGTTGGCAAGATCCTGTCCTTCTCTCTTTTGACCTATGCCCACCTTTATTCTGGGGAACTTGTCATCGATCAGCTGGTAGATTATGGATTTAAGTCCGTTGTGAGTTCCCGCCGAACCGCTCCTTTTAACCTTGAGCGTGGCAAACTCTATATCTATGTCATCTACTATCACTATTAAATTCGAAATATCTATCTTGTAAAATTTAACTATATCTCTCAAAGCTTCTCCGCTGTTGTTCATGTAGGTCTGGGGTTTTACAAGAATCACCTTTTCGCCCTTGTAGTTTCCCTCTCCAATCAAAGATTTGAATTTGATTTTATTTACTTTAATATTTAACTTTTCAGCTAAGTTGTCTATTGTCAAAAATCCCATATTGTGCCTTGTGTACTTGTAGTTGTCACCGGGATTTCCTAAACCTGCAATTATATACAATCTATCACCTTAATCAAACATCGCACTGACAGATGTGTTTGAGTTTATTCTCTTTATGGCGTCGGCAAAAATCGGAGCGACGCTCACAATGTCTATTTTTTCTATTTTATTTTCGTCTTTCAAATTTATGGTATCAGTTATTACAAATTTTTCAAGTTCTGAATTGGCTATCCTTTCGATTGCAGGACCTGAAAGCACTCCGTGAGTTGCACATCCGTATACCTTAACTGCTCCGGCTTCCTTAAGAGCCACTGCCGCTTGACAAATTGTGCCGGCGGTATCGATGATATCATCCACGAGAATGGCCTCTTTGCCCTTGATATCTCCTATTATGTTCATTACTTCAGAAACATTTGGCTTAGGTCTTCTCTTTTCTATTATGGATATGGGCAGATTTAATTCGTTGGCAAATTGTCTTGCACGTGTAACTCCTCCTAAGTCGGGAGATACCACTACGAAGTTTTCCGGATTCTTAACTATGGGTTTGAAATAATTAGCAAGATATGGAACTGCTGTCAAGTGATCTACCGGTATGTTGAAGTAGCCTTGAATTTGACCTGCGTGAAGATCCATGGCCACCACTCTGTGAGCTCCTGCAGTTGTCAACAGGTCTGCCACCAGCTTGGATGTTATGGGTTCTCTCGCCTTGGTCTTTCTGTCTTGTCTTGCATATCCGTAATAGGGAATTACTACATTTATCCTATAAGCGGATGCTCTTTTTAAAGCGTCAAGCAAGATCAGACACTCCATAAGATTTTTGTTTACAGGATTGGATGTGGATTGTACAACATATACATCAAATCCTCTTACGGTTTCCGCTATATCTATTGCTATCTCTCCGTCGGAAAATGTTTCTACTTTACATTTTGCCTGTTTTACATTTAAGTTTTCACATATCTTATCCACTAAATCATGATTGGAATTACCCGTAAAAATTTTAATTCCTGCCACACTTGTCATCTTAAATAAACCCCCTAATTTTTTAAACCCTTTCTTTCGACCCAACCTTCAATATTCCTTTGACTTGCTCTTTCTATGGAGAGTTCTCCTTCTCCAACATCCTTTGTGATGGTGGAACCTGCCGCAATATAACCGTAATCTTCCACTTTTACAGGTGCTACGATATTTGCATTGGAACCTATAAAAGCATGATCTCCTATTACACTTCTATGCTTGTTCTTGCCGTCGTAATTTACAAATACCACACCGCAACCGATGTTTACGTTCTTGCCTACATCGGCATCTCCCACATAGGCCAGATGAGATGCCTTGGAGCCATCTCCAAAATTGGAATTTTTTATTTCTACAAAGTTTCCTATCTTTGTATTTTCACCAATATTTGAATTAGGTCTTATGTGAGCATAGGGTCCCAGTTTTGAATTTGAACCTATCTTTGAGCTTTCAATTAAGCAATTGTCGATGGTTACCTCATCCCCTATTTCAGAATCAACTATTCTCGTGGTGCCGTATATCTTGCAATTACTTCCGATTTTGCTCTTTCCCTGAAGTACAGCTCCTGGATATATGATGGTGTCGCTTCCTATTTCCACCTTGGGTTCAATGATGACTGCATTTGCATCTATCATGGTGACACCTTCTATGAGGTATTTTTCATTTATTCTCTTCTTCATTATATCAGTGCAAGTGGACAAGTTATCCCTTGAATTTACACCCAAGATTTCTCTTGTGTCCTTGAGGTTGAAACCTCCAATTTTCTTGTTGTTTTTAAACAAAATCTCTATTGCATCTGTTATATAGAGTTCACCTTGGTTGTTGTTTGAATCTATGAATTGGAGCGAATCCTTCAATTCCCTGCCCCTGAATACGAAAATACCGGAATTTATCTCCCTTATCAGTTTTTGCTTTTGACATGCATCCTTTTCTTCCACAATCTTGTGTATCCTTGCATCTTCATCCCTTACGATTCTGCCGTATCCATAGGGACATTCAAGAACTGCCGTGAGTATGGTGGCTGCATAGTCATTTTCTTCATGGAAATTTATGAGTTCATTAAGAGTCTGTGATTTTATCAAGGGGGTATCTCCATTTAGTATTAGCACCGTATCTTCATCGGAAATACCGTCCAAGGTCTGCATGACCGCATAACCTGTACCATAGGGAACTCCCTTTCCTATGGGTTGCCTTGTAAATATGACTTCTTTATCCTTTAAATGTTCTCTTATTTGCTCCTCTCCATGACCGACCACAACATTGATCTTTTCAACATTGGAATCCTTTGCGCTCTCTATTACATATTCAATCATGGACATTCCTAAAATCTCATGTAAAACTTTCGGTTTTTTTGACTTCATTCTGCTGCCCTCTCCGGCAGCGAGAATTACTGAAACTCTCATAATATCACTACACCTTTTTAATTTTCTTTGTATATTATATCCCTGCTCAAGAATTATCTCAATATCAAATCTGTATAGCTACTAAAATACAGCGAATTTTCAATTATTGACTTTAATTTCAATAAATACTCAATCCTTTATTTCTTTAAATAATATTCTGTCGTCTTCATAGGATACACCTACATATTTATCTTGCAGAATTTTTTTGATCGCCTCTTCATCATCAGGGGCTATGATGACACATTTATCAGTGAATTGAAAATCCCTGTGCTTATTTTTATAGAAGATAAATCTCAAATAGCCCTCTTCATTGTCTTCGCTTTGATATACATTTTTCAATGCCACAATGTAGAAGCCGTTTTTCAACACGTTTTTAAAGGAATAGGGATTTTGGGGAGAAACTGTGGAATAGAAATATTTGTAGTTGTTTTCTTTTATGTACTCTTCCACAAGCGCCCTGGTTTTGTTTTGTATTCCTCTGCCTCTGTAATCCGCATCCACCATGCTGGCACCGTGTTCTATTATCTTCTCTTCTATATCCTCGATTATATCTATATCCTTGAGGAAGGATTCCTCGTAGTCTTTGACAGATGTAGCTCTGTACGCCACCAAGCGTTCTCCGTGAAATACGCCGATTATTTGACCTCCCTCTGCAAAGAGCTCCTCAAGTTCTTCTCTGTCGTCCTTTACAAAAACACTCTTATCTTCCAAGTCGTCGTAAACACGATCGGTGAATTCCATGATGTCGTCAATATCATCTGCAGTCATAAAATAATATTGCAGGCCCTTTTCTTCATAAATTTTTTCCATTCTTCACCTCAAATAAGTTATATTTTTTATTATACCTTCAAAAGGTCTTTTGTGCATAAAAAAAGATCCTTTAGCTTCGAGATTTCAAAGTTGACTTTAAAATCTTCGAAGTATGGGATCTTTTATTCATCTATGGGAAGATATACGGTGATCTTAGTTCCCTCATTGACTACGGATTCTATTTCCAGATCTCCGCCGTGACTTTTTACTATGTGTTTTACAATGCTAAGACCTAGACCTGTGCCGCCGAATTTTTTGAACCTTGATTTATCCGCTCTGTAAAATCTTTCGAAAATTCGCTCAATATCTTCTTCGGCTATTCCTATACCGCTGTCCTGCACGGAAATAAATGCGTCATTTTCCCTTTCTCCAAGGGTGATATTGACACTTCCATTTTCAACATTGTACTTGATGGCGTTGTCCGTCAAATTGGATATGAGTTCCCACATCATGGTGTTATTTGCCTTTATCGTAGCTTTGCCGCTTAAGGTGAGTGTTATTCCCTTTTTATTTGCCTTTTGCTCAAAGTTTTCGATGACTTGTTTACTCATTTCTTCCAAGTCGACCTCTTCCTTAATAAAGGCTGTGCCTGCTTCCAATCTGGAGATTTTTATTATTTCATCTACCAACACCAGCAATCTGTTGGATTCCTCATATATTCTGTTGACGATTTCATTTCTGTCCTTTTTGCCGTTGACCATGTTGTTTTTAAGCAACTCTGTAAATCCGCAAATAGATGTCAGGGGCGTTTTAAGTTCATGGGATACATTGGCTGAAAATTCTTCTCTGATCCTTTCAGCTTTAAGCCTCTTGGTATCGTCTATTAAAAGCAGGATTGAACCCGTTATAACTCCGTCTATATACACGGGATTGACGTAGTACTTTATTATCTTGTCCTCAAACTCCATTGAACCGCTGGAGGACTTGCCGTTGTAGCAGTCTTCAAAGGCATTGAGCAGTTCTTCCTTTCTCGTGACATAGAGTATATTTCTGTTTAAAGGTTCCTGTTTGCACTCAAATAATTTCATGGCCTGCTTGTTTATTACTAGCACCGATCTTGTAGAGTCAAGAATGATAAGCCCTTCCTTCATATTTTCAAGGATTATCCTTATGGTGTCCCTCTCTCTTTTTATCTCCACAAGATGGGAGGCAATGGTATCCTTTTGAGAGGTTATTTCGTAGATAAAGGGCGAAATTTCAGGAATTTTGCTGAGATCCACAGAATCGGGATCCAAGGAGGACTTTTTTAAAGGCTCCAAGATTTTGTTCGTGGACTGCTTCGCCAAAAAGAGCGACAATATAAATATCAAAATCGCAATCATTATCCTGCTGGGCAACACCTTGAAAAAGGCACCTGCAATGGTGTCCATTTCCCTTGCAACTCTGAGGAATTTCCCGTCATTTAATTTTAAGGCAACATACATGGTGTCGCTGGAAAGAGTGTCAGAGTGTCTTACGACCTTTGCCATTCCTCCCTCCAATGCCCTTTGTATCTCCTCACGCTCAAAATGGTTGTCCATGTTACCGGCATTCACATAGGAATCATAAAGGGGATCGCCCTTTTCATCAAAATAAGAAAACCTCATATTTTTATTGCTTTTTCCTATTTTTTCCAAGTATTCAATTTTATCGTCGGTTTCCATCAAACCGTATTCCATTATATTAATGGTTTGGTATATTTCTCTTTCTACATTATTTTTATAGAATTTGAAATTAAAAAATAGAGATAACACCGTGCTAAGCACAAGTGTTATCAGTGAAACAAGAGTAAGACTCCTGAATGTCCTCTTATTCATTATCCTCTCCCATGGAAATCTTATATCCTACACCTCTTACTGTGTGTATAAGTTCTCTCTTAGGGCCCAATTTTTCTCTTAAAAGTTTTATATGCATATCCACCGTTCTGGTTTCGCCTTCGTAATCATAACCCCATACTGAATTTAAAAGCACTTCTCTCGAAAGCACTATGTCGATGTTGTTCATCATGTACTTGAGCAATTCAAATTCCTTGTATGTCAGCGTTACGGGTTCGCCGTCCACCGTTACCTTTCTTCTTAGCAAGTCGATTTGAATTCCTTCAAATTCCATGTTTTCTTCAATTTGTCTGTTATTTCTTCTCAAAAGTGCATTGACTCTTGATAGAAGTTCCAACACGGAAAAGGGTTTGGTCATGTAGTCATCGGCTCCAATATCCAAGGAACTGACTATGTCGTATTCCGAGGTTTTGGCAGTTATCATCATTATGGGTATGGCGGAAGTGTGAGGATTTTGTTTCAAATTTTTTAGTATTTCTATTCCGTCCATATCCGGAAGCATAATATCAAGCAGGATCAAATCGGGAGTTTCTTTGTTTAATTCCTTAAAAAAATCCTTTCCCTTTTCAAATCCCTTGCACTTATAATTTTTTGATTTTAATGCATATTCAATTAATTTTTGTATTGAGCTGTCGTCCTCTACAATATAAATTAACATTTTTATCCCTCAATCGAAAATATTACCCATCTTGAAATATTTACAGCGTGATCTGCAATTCTCTCAAGATACTTTGCTATCATTATCAAATCTATGATATCCGGAGCATTGGGATGTTTCTTTTCAATTTCTTTTATTAAATCATCTCTGACTTTTACAAAATAGTTGTCTACTATATCGTCTTCGTCAACTATTCCTCTTGCCGCATCAATGTTTCTATCTATAAAAGAATTAATAGTATTTTTTATTATCTCTATTGTAGCCTTTGCCATTTCTTTTATGTGTTCTATACTCTCAAAATTGCAAGTGTTTTGGAAATTGGAACAAATTTCAGCTATATCCCTGGCTTGATCTCCAATTCTTTCAAGATCTGTAATCATCTTCAAAGCCGAAGAAATTGTCCTTAAATCTCTGGCAACAGGTTGTTGTTCCAAAATCAATCTCAAACAATGTGTTTGGATTCTGTTTTCCATACTGTCGATGCGTTCTTCAAGTTCACAGACCTCTTTGTTTACATCCTCATCATAAGCACATATCAAGCTAACCGCTTTATCTATTGCTATTTCGCTCAATGTAGCCATTTGCAAAATTTCTTCATTTAAAATTTTAAGTTCTTCGTCGTACCTTTCTCTCATTTTATCACCCGAACCTTCCGGTTATATAATCTTCCGTTCTTCTGTCTTGCGGCTTAGAAAATATATTAAATGTATCTCCAAATTCTACTACTTCTCCCGTTAGGAAAAATGCAGTTTTATCCGACACCCTTGAGGCCTGTTGCATATTGTGAGTTACCATCACTATGGTGTAGTCCTCTTTAAGTTCCGTTACCAGGTCTTCTATCTTTCCTGTGGAAATCGGGTCAAGAGCAGATGTAGGTTCATCCATTAGTATTACTTCCGGTTCTACGGACAAAGCTCTTGCTATACAAAGTCTTTGTTGTTGACCTCCGGAAAGAGCCATGGCATTCTTTTTCAAATCTCCCTTTACTTCATCCCAAATAGCTGCTTGCTTCAAAGATTTTTCAACTATTTCATCAAGCTTTGCCTTTTCAGTGATCCCGTGTGTTCTGGGACCGTAAGCTATATTGTCATATATGGATTTAGGGAAGGGGTTTGGAGATTGAAATACCATTCCCACTCTTTTTCTAAGCTCATTTACATTGTATCCTTTATTATATATATTTTCACCGTCAAGTTCAATAAGACCCTCGATTCTGCAGTCTGCAACTAAATCATTCATTCTGTTTATGCATTTAATCATTGTAGATTTACCGCAACCCGATGGTCCTATAAAGGCTGTTATTTGTTTGTCCGGAATATCCATACTTATGGACTTCAAAGCTTTGAATGTTCCATAGTACAGCTCTAAGTCTTTTACTCGTATTTTTGGATTCAATTTGCACCCTCCGATAATTTATTACCTATTTTAGTTGAAACGTAGTTTATCAATAATACGACTGCCAACAATACCATGGCTGTGGCATAGGCTTCTCCCACATGCAATCCTTCACTGGAAAGCATGTACATGTGAAGTGCCAAGGTCCTCGATGAAGATGTCAGTCCTGTGGGCATTTGCGTCGCTGTACCCAATGTGTAAATCAAACACGCAGTTTCCCCTACAATACGTCCTGTGGCAAGGACGATTCCCGCTACGATTCCAGGCATGGCAATGGGTAAAACTACTGTGAATATAGTCCTGAGCTTTCCTGCTCCAAGGGCAAGACTTGCATGTCTAAGAGAATCATTTACTGATTTAAGCGCTTCTTCGGTAGATCTTATTATCAAAGGCAGTATCATTATCGAAATGGTGAAAACCCCTGAAAGAATGGAAAAAGACAATTCCAATCTGGTTACAAAAAACAACATACCAAACAAACCGTAAACTATTGAAGGAATTCCTTGCAACGTTTCAGCTGCAAGTCTTATGACTTCCACGACTTTGGAACCGGGCTTTGCGTATTCCACCAGGTAGATGGCTGTGAATACACCTATGGGTGTTGCTATCAATATTCCCAAGAATACCACTATGAGCGTCGTTATAATAGAGGGCATCATAGATACGTTCTCCGTCGTATATTCCCATTCAAATAAACTCGGAGTCAAGTAAGGAACTCCCTTTCCTACGATGTAGATAACTATCCACAGCAATGAGCCGAAAGTCAGTATCACTGAAAGCATTGAGGCAAGTCTGTATCCATTTAACATTTTCTTAGATTTCAAAAAGAATATGGAACCTAAAACTATAGCCAAAAAAATTAAAATAATTTTTATCTGAGTTGTCATAGATATTCGCTCCTCTTCTTAAAGATATAGAAGGAAATATTGATAAGTAAGATAAATATGAACAGTACACATGCCGTAGCAATGAGCGCTTCTTGATGCAGGCCGTAGGCATAGGCCATTTCCATAACTATATTTGTGGTCATCGTTCTGACCCCTGCTAGTATATTAAAAGTAAGTCTGGGTTGATTTCCCGCAATTAATATTACAGCCATGGTTTCACCGATGGCACGTCCTATTCCAAGAATAATTCCGGCAAATATACCGGATCTCGCTGCCGGAAGCACAACCTTCATCATCGATCTTTCATGAGTTGCTCCTAAGGCAACACTTCCCGTATAGAAAGCCTTGGGAACAGCTCTTATGGATGTTTCCGCCAAGCTGATTATCGTCGGAAGTATCATCACAAGCAACAAAATACTTGCTGTGAGTATGCTCATTCCATTTCCTTTAAACAAATCTCTCATTATGGGAACAATTGCCGTCAAGGCAAAAAATCCATAAACTATGGAGGGAATTCCCGCCATCAAGTTGAGAGCAGGTTTTAGTATCTTGTACAACCACTTCGGGCAATCTACGGCTAAGAAAACAGATGTAAATATTGCAATCGGGATTGCCATTACAGATGCCAAAAGAGTCACTATTATAGAACCTATTATAAAGGCCCCTATTCCGAAGGACGGAGGATTGTCCATAGGTGCCCACTTTGTATTAAATATAAAATCTTTTATCCCTACTTCGGTAAATATATTCAGTCCACCTCTAAATATAAAGACCGAGATCAAAATTATAAAGAGGATTGAAAGCAGAGCGCAGAGCAGAAAGAAGTATTTAAAAATCTTCTCTCTAAACTCTGCTAATTCTACCCTATCCTTACGATAGTTATTATTTTCCATTATTTTATTTCTGCCCAGTCTGCTACTTTACCTTCAAATATGTTCTTAACTTGTTCAAGAGTTAAATCTTCTATTGTTGATTCAGGGTTGACCACTACTGCTATACCGTCCATTGCTATTACAAGATTTTCAATTCCTTGTGCCATTTCTTCGTCTTTAACTTCTCTTGAAGCCATTCCCAGTAGAGCTGAACCGTCAATAGCTGCCTTGATACCTGCTGATGAACCGTTTGCTTGTATATCTGCTTGGAAATCAGGATTGTGTGCTTTGTAAGCTTCAACTAATTTTTCCATAAGAGGAGTAACAGATGTTGAACCTGCAATTGTTATATGAGCTGCATTTCCTGAACCTTCGTACTTGTTTCCTTGAGGTTGTCCTACATATCCTGATGCAGTCGCTATTTCTTGTCCTTCATCTGACATTATGAAATCTATGAAATCTTGAGCTTCAGGAGTTAGACCGGGTTTGTATACAACGTTGAAGGGTCTTGCTATTTTATAGTCGCCTGATTTTACAGTTTCTTCTGATGCTTCTGCACCTTCTACTTTAACCGCTTTTACAGTTTCATCAAGGGAACCTAAGGAAATATATCCAACTGCTTGAGGATCGTTAGCAACTGTAGTCATTACTGCGTTTGTAGAGTTTTGAACTACTGCTTCTGTTGAAGTGTTGTCAACTTCTTCTCCTGCTTCGTTCTTAGTTAAGATACCTGTTATTTCAACGAAAGCTCCTCTTGTTCCTGAACCTTGTTCTCTTGAAATTATTGTTATGGGGCCTTCTGTTGCTTCTGCAGTTTCAGTTTCTTCTGCTTGGTTGTTCTTAGCTTCTTCTGTTGCTTCTTCTGTTGCAGTGTTGTTTGTCG
>JAUNLL010000020.1 GCA_030532275.1 Peptoniphilus sp.
TAAATCCGAATCTTGGGATTCTTCAACTGGTTTGGTCATTGCTGGGAATTTCCCTTTTTTATATAACCTATTTTGCTCTTAGAGCCTTCAGAAAACTTGAAAAATATGGAGTTTTATATTTTGCTGTTTCCGTAATTTTATTTTTGGCGACGGCAATTTTCGGAACGGATAAAAACATGGGAGCTAAAAACTGGATAATGATTTCCAATTTTTCAATTCAGCCTTCGGAAATAACCAAGATACTGTTGATGTTTTTAATTGCTTCTTATTATTCCTTCCTTCAATATAAAATAAAAATCAAAAAGCCCTATAAGAATTACGTTCTGATGGGGGCTGTTTACTTGCTCATAGGAATGCTCTTTTTGCAAAAGGACTTGGGAACTGCGGTGATATTTTTGTCGCTGTTCACAGGTGTGCAGTTCATTTATGATGAAAATTATAAAACTTTGCTGATAAACTTGTTGCTTGTGGTGATAGGGGCCTTTATGGGATATGTCCTCTTCTACCATGTGAGAGTCAGAGTGAACATCTGGCTTGATCCGTGGAAACCCGAAAGGATTTACGATATCGGAGCTCAAATTGTTCAATCTCTTTTTGCCATAGCCGAAGGGGGATTTTTCGGAACGGGAATCGGATTAGGATATCCTAAACTGGTACCCGTGGGATATTCAGACTTGATATTCTCCATAATTTGTGAAGAAATGGGCATATTCACCGGCATAGGTATAATAATGCTCTTCATGTTGCTAACATACAGAGCGATAAAAATCGCCATGGGACAAGAATATAAATTTTACAGAATACTTGCAATTTGTGTGGCAATACTCTTTGCCGTGCAAACTTTTTTGAATATCGGAGGAGTTATAAAACTCATACCCATGACGGGAATCACTTTGCCCTTCGTTTCCTACGGGGGTTCTTCCATGATTTCAAGTTTTATTTCCTTGGCCATATTGCAAGTTGCAAGTGAAGATATGTCCTACAAGTATGAATGAGGTGTGTAAATGAAATTAAAGGAAAACAAAAAAATACTTGTACTTTTGATATTTTTAATTCTTCTTTTCATGTCCTTGATCGTGTATTTAAGTTATTTCACAATTTTTGAAGCACAAAACATAGTGGATCATCCCGCCAACAGAAGGGAGAATCTCAAGATTGCAGGAATAAAAAGAGGAAGTATATATGACAGCAGAGGTGAAGTCCTTGCCCATACAGAAGGCGAGAGATACAAGTATAAAAGGGTTTACACCTATCCCGTAATCTATTCTCATGTGGTGGGATATTCCAGCAAAATCAGAGGAAATACCGGCATAGAAGCCTCTTACAACAAATATATATTGGGCGAGTCGCAACCGGAACTATTGAAGAACATCAAGGCCTTTTTCGACAGCGATTATGAAAGCTATACTGGAGATGATATTTATTTGACCACCAACACCGCCATTCAGCAAAAGGTTCGAGATTTGCTTAGTGAAACGGGAGAAAAGGGAGCCGCTGTCGTTATGAATCCCAAGACGGGAGAGGTCTTGTCATTGGTATCCTATCCGGATTTCAACGCAGGAACCATAGAGAGGGATTATGCTGCAATAGTTGAAAAAAACGAAGGGGCCTTTTATAATTCTGCAATGCAGGGCGGTTTTACACCTGGTTCAATTCAAAAGGTAGTTTCCAGTGCAGCTATAATCGAAAGTGGAATCAACAGAAACTATGAAGATACCGGCGAAGAAAGCGCAGGAGGATATCCCATAAGGAATTCCGGCGGCAAAAAATACGGAGAAATCGACTTAAAAGATGCTGTCACCTTTTCTGTAAATACCTATTTTGCAAGTAAGGCAATAGAAGTAGGCAGTGAAAAAATGGGTGAGGTTGCTGAAAGGTTCCTGTATAACAAAGCTATTGATTTTGATTTGAATACACAAAATGTCAAATTTAATAAATCTTCTTATAATTACAAAAATTGGGACAAACAAGCTCTTGCTGCATCTGCAATCGGACAGTCGGATATAAGTGTGACACCTTTGCACATGTGCATGGTGGCATCGGCCATTGCCAATGAGGGCAAAATGATGAAACCCTACTTGGTATCTAAGGTCATCGATTCCGAGGGAAAAGAAGTGCTGACTAAGGAACCTGAAGAACTGATTCAGTCCGTAAGTCCTGAGGTTGCCGAAGAAATAAAGAGCATGATGATTGAAGCCGTTAGAGTGGGCTCGGGTAAATCGGCAGCTTTAAGATCTGTGCAAGTGGCAGGTAAGACCGGAACAGCAGAGAGATCACAGGAAAAAACTATCAACAACGCATGGTTTATCGGTTTTGCTCCTGCTGAAGATCCGCAGGTAGCCGTTGCAGTTGTAATTCAAAACGTACAATTTTTGGGAGGGGAAATAGCTGCGCCCATAGCCAGAGATATAATAAGTTTTTCACTTCAAGAATTGAGTAAGTAGGGATTATATGATTCATAACAATTATGTCTGTGCCATAGTGGCGGCGGCAGGCATGGGAAAGCGAATGAAGAACAGAATAAATAAACAATTTTTAGAAATTGACGGTTCTCCCATACTGGCCCATACTTTAAAAAAAATTGAATCCTCAAAATATGTGGATTTCATAATAATTTTAATAAAGCAAAGCGATATATACTATGTAGGTTCAATACTGCATGAATACAAAATCTCTTTGCCCTTTAAAATCGTCTACGGAGGAGAGGAAAGACAGGACTCCATATACAATGGTTTGATGAATTTGCCTGAAAAAACCGATATAGTTATGACCCATGACGGAGCAAGACCCAATGTATCTGTGGAAAAGGTGGACTTTGCAATCGAATCGGTTTTTGAAACGGGAGCATGCACCCTTGCCAACAGAGTCAAAGATACCATAAAGGTTTCTTCAAGTGGAACCCTGGTGGATTACACACCTAACAGAGATGAACTTTGGGCGGTACAGACACCCCAGGTGTTTTTTAAGGATATTTTGCTCAAGGCATATCTCCAAGCCTACGAAGAAAATTACTACGGTACCGATGATTGTTCTCTTGTGGAAAAAACGGGCAAGAAAGTGAAACTGATATTAAATGATTACAGAAATATCAAGATAACGACACCGGAGGACTTGGTTCTTGCGGAAGCTTTGATAGAGGAGAGTAAAAATGAGGATAGGAATAGGTTATGACGTCCATAAATTAGTTGAAAATAGAGATCTCTATGTGGGAGGAGTCAAGATTGATTTCGAAAGGGGACTTTTGGGCCATTCAGATGCAGATGTCTTAATCCATGCTGTGATGGATGCTATTTTAGGGGCATTGAATTTAGGGGATATAGGGAAGTTGTTTCCTGACACCGATGATAAGTACAAAGATATAGATTCAAAAATTCTACTGGGCGAAGTCTATGAGGTAATGAAGGACAAGGGTTACGAAATAAACAATATAGATACCATAATTATCGCACAAAGACCTAAGTTTAAAGATTATATAGGTGAAATGAGCAGGGTGATGGCAGAAATTCTGCACACCGATGAACAGAGGGTATCGGTTAAGGCCACCACGACTGAGAGATTGGGTTTTGAAGGAAGAGAAGAAGGAATAGCGGCACAGGCCGTGGTTTTGTTGAAGGAAAGGACATGATATGAAATTTTTTATTGATACTGCAAATATCGAAGAGATTAAGGAAATAAATTCATGGGGAGTATTGGACGGAGTAACTACCAACCCCTCTCTCATAGCTAAGGAAAATAGAGTTTTTGAAGAGGTCATTGCCGAGATATCACAGATAGTTGACGGTCCTATATCCTCAGAAGTCACAGCGGATTTGTGTGATGAAATGGTGGCACAAGCAGAGCAATTGGCAACTATAAATAAAAACGTAATAATAAAAATTCCCATGACCATAGAAGGGCTCAAGGCGGTGAAAATTTTATCTGCAAAGGGAATAAAGACAAATGTGACGCTGATTTTTTCGGTGAATCAAGCTATTCTTGCTGCAAAGGCTGGAGCTGACTATGTAAGTCCCTTCATCGGAAGGCTGGATGACATCGGCTCTGACGGAATGGAATTGATAAAAGAATTAGCACAGATATTTAAAAGCTATGATATGAAGACCGAAGTGATAGCGGCAAGTATCAGACATACGGAGCATGTTCATAAATGTGCACTCTACGGAGCGGACATAGCAACGGTTCCTTACAAAGTATTTAAACAGATGACGAAACACCCCCTTACATATGCGGGGATTGAAAGATTTAAAAGGGATTTCGAAGGAGTTAAATCCAAGGGAGGATTTTAAGATGAATAGAAATTTAGCACTTAACTTAGCAAGAGTGACGGAAGCTGCTGCTTTGTCAGCGGGAAAATTTCAAGGCAAGGGCGACAAAAATGGAGCGGATAAGGCAGCGGTAGATGCCATGAGAAGAATGTTCGATGTAATTGAAGTTGACGGTGTAGTGGTAATAGGAGAGGGAGAAATAGACGAAGCTCCCATGTTGTATATAGGAGAACGCATAGGAAAGGACTCCGAAGATTATGACAAGGTTGATATTGCCGTGGACCCTCTTGACGGTACTACATCAATTGCCGAAGGAAGGACAAATGCCATAGCTGTACTTGCAGTATCGCCCCGTGGAACCATGCTAAACGCCCCCGACGTCTACATGGAAAAAATAGCTTGTGGTCCTAAGGCAAAGGGTCAAATAGATCTTGACGACTCTGTTGAAAACAACGTCACAAGAGTAGCCAAGGCACTGGGCAAGGATATATCCGATGTCACTGTTGCAGTACTGGACAGACCTAGACACGATAAGATAGTGGAAGACGTCAGAAAAATCGGCGCGAGAATCAAAAAGGTATCGGACGGAGATATACTGACCGCACTGGAAACCTGCTTTGAAGAATCGGGAGTTGACTTGATGATAGGCATAGGTGGAGCACCTGAAGGAGTAATAGCAGCTGCTGCACTTAAATGTTTGGACGGAGATTTCCAAGGCAGACTTCACCCGACAGATGAAGCGCAAATGCAAAGATGCAAGGTGCTTAATTCTGACATCGACAAGATATACTACCTTGATGATTTAGTAAAGGGAAATGAAGTTATATTTTCAGCAACAGGCGTGACATCAGGCGAAATTTTAGACGGAGTAAAATATCACAAAAACAATGTAGCGACGACTGAATCCTTAGTTCTTAGACTTCCCAGCGGAACCATAAGAAGAATAAAATCGACACATAAGCTGTCACAAAAGCCCAGTTATGCAAAATAAGTCCCATAGGAGGTTATTTTGAAAGACAAAGCGAAATCTGAAAACAATATGGAAATATTAAAGAACAAATCCTTGGATGAATTGAAAGAAATAGCCGTGTCCATGGGTTTGAGCGATCACATTTCTCTAAATAGGGGAGATTATTATAAATATATAACAGAGGGTAAGGAACCCTTGGTAAACAGCTACAGGGAAGACGAACTCATGGAAATGAGCTTTGATGAGTTAAAAGATATCGCCGGCAACCGAGGAATTAAACAAATCTACAAATATAAAAAGATGGATTTGATAAAAAAAATACTTGAATTCTGCGAGATAGATGAAAATGAAATTCGACTAAACAATATGAACATGGCGGAATTAAGAGAGGTCGCTGAAAATTTAGAAATAGAAAAGCCCTACAAGTACAAAAAATCGGAGCTTATTGAAATAATAAAGGAATATCAGAAGGACGAAGAGGTATTCGACAAGTACAACGAAGATGGAGAAAATTCCAAGGAAGAAATAAACGTGGAAGATCTGTCGGACAACGCCACTGAAATCATAGAAGATATGGAAGACATAAATTATGTGGGCGGAATTTTGGACTTACATCAAGACGGTTACGGATTTTTGAGAATCCACAACTACCTGCCCGGTGAAGGAGACATCTATGTTTCACCCTCTCAGATACGAAAGTTTAAACTTAGAAACGGCGATGAAGTTGTGGGACTTGTCAGACCCTCAAAGCCTAATGAAACCTACAACGCACTCATATATATAAAATCTGTAAATGGCCAAAGTCCCGACAGTTCAAAAAACAGACCCAATTTTGAAAAGTTGATTCCCCTTTATCCCAGACAAAAGCTGATTTTGGAAAATGATTCAGAAGATATTGCGACGAGGTTGATGGATTTGATATCACCCATAGGCAAGGGGCAAAGAGGATTGATAGTTTCTCAGCCTAAAAGCGGCAAGACCACTCTTTTAAAAAAGATTTCCAAATCCATTTCAAGCAATTATCCGGAAGTTAAATTGATAGTCCTGCTGATTGATGAAAGGCCCGAAGAAGTCACGGACATGCAGCGTTCCGTAAAGGGAGAGGTTGTCTACTCCACCTTTGACGAACAGCCTAAAAACCACACAAGAGTGGCGGAAAACGTCCTTGAAAGAGCAAAAAGATTAGTTGAGAGCGGTCAGGACGTGGTGATTTTAATGGACTCACTCACAAGGCTTGCAAGGGCTTACAATCTCACAACACCGCCCAGCGGAAAGACCCTATCAGGCGGACTTGATCCCCTATCCCTTCATAAACCCAAGAGATTTTTTGGCGCGGCAAGAAACATAGAGGACGGAGGTTCTCTAACCATACTGGCAACGGCATTGATAGAAACAGGCTCAAGAATGGACGATATAATCTTTGAAGAATTTAAGGGAACAGGCAATATGGAAGTCCATCTGGACAGAAAACTTTCGGAGAGAAGGATATTCCCTGCAATCGACATATACAAGAGCGGAACCAGGAAGGAAGAGTTACTGTTAAATGATGAAGAGCTTAAATTTGCATGGAAAATCAGAAAAGCTATGAATCAGGACATGACATCGGAAGTCACGGAAACTCTTTTGGAGAATTTGACAAGGTACAGAAGCAATGAAGAGTTTTTAAAGGCCATGAAGGATAAATTTGATAAGTATGAATGATGATGTAATAAAGAGCAGGAACAACAGGTATTTCAAGTATTTTAAATCCTTGTTGAACAAAAAAAACAGGCAGAGGGAGCATCTATTTTTTGCCGAAGGTGCAAAGGTGGTAGAAGAATCCCTTGAACATGAAAAACCGCAATATGTGGCAATTTCAGAAAGTTATGCAGATAAAGAAAATATATTAAGACAAAATTTTAAAACCTTCATATTTTCAGAAAATCTTTTCGTAAATTTGTGTGACACGGAAAATCCGCAGGGCATTATAGCCTATTATAGATTTTTGCATAGAAATTCATTGAGTGACATCCGCAGAGGAATTTACTTGTTTTTAGACGATTTGCAAGATCCGGGCAATGTAGGCTCCTTGATAAGATCTGCCTTGGCCTTTGAAATAGATGGTATAATCGCTTCAAAGGACACGGTGGAAATATACAACCCCAAACTCATACGCTCCACCATGGCATCGATTTTTAAAATTCCCATATATGTGGTGGATAAAAGTGAATTAAATCTTTTGAAAAATAAAGGCTTTGAAATATTGACCACGGATTTAGATGGCGGAGAAGTTCTCTACAATCAAAAATTTGCCGATAATGCGATCATTGCATTGGGAAATGAAGCCAAGGGCATATCACAGGAATTGAAGGATCTCTCGGACAAGAGCATATACATCCCCATGGCACAAAATATCGATTCCCTAAATGTAACAGTGGCGGGATCCATACTACTTTATGAATTGAACAGGCACAAATATGATAGTAGTAGATAAAAAAATCAACAAGGAAATTCTGTGCAAATTAAAGTTGTTGGATGAGGTGTTGCTCACCGCTGAAAACAATAATCTTCAAAGGCCCATAAACTCACATCCCGATATGCTGGTGAGAGCCTTGGAGGATAAAGATGTAATAGTGGACAGAGAAAACTATCAATATTACAAATCTGCCCTCCAGGGATACAATGTAATAAAATCCGACACCACATTGAGGGCGAAGTACCCCGGAGATATAGCACTTAATTTTTGCAAGTTCAAAAACCACATCATACACAATTTAAAATACACCGATAAAAAAGTTTTAGAATATTATTCAAAGAGAAATTATGAATTCGTAGATGTGAAACAAGGATATACGAAATGCAATATAGTGGTGGGAGAAAATACCCTTATAACCTCCGACAGGGATATATACGATAAATTAAAGGGAATTTTTAACATACTTTTAATAAGGCACAAAGAAGTGATTTTGGAAGGATATGAATACGGATTTATCGGAGGAGCAAGCGGAATTATAAAGGGAGTTTTGTACTTTACAGGAGATATAAAAAAGCACAGCAATGGACAAAAAATAGCGGAATTTTTAAATGCCCATGGAGAAAAATACAAAATGTTGTCCACGGGAAAATTGACGGATTACGGGAGTGTATTAGAGTTGTAAAACAGCTTGTCATTCATAGTGCAGAGTTTTAAAATTGAATAATTTTATTGAAGAATTAATTATTTTCACATATTGAAAAATTAAATCTAGTATGATAGTATATTATTGATGTTTTTTTGATGGGAAAAGTAGGACGGTAAATTTCTTCAGAGAGGATACGGTTGGTGAAAGTATTCGAAATAAGCTGTTTGAAGACTACCCCGGAGAACTTCGGTAATGCGAAGCGTATTTTCCGCGTTAAGGAAATTGAGGAATAATTAAGGTGGAACCACGGTCTGTCGTCCTTTGGGCGATGGATTTTTTTATTTGGAGGAAGATATGAATATAAAATTACCTGACGGATCTGTCAGAACATATGATGAGAAAAAAACTGTTAAGGAAATTACCATGGATATTTCCGAAGGATTGGAAAGAGCTTCTGTGGGCGCTGTGGTAAACGGAGATGTAAAGGGAAAACTTGATATTGTAGATGAAGATGCTGAATTTAAGGTTTTGAAGTTCGACGATAAAGACGGCAAAAAAATATTTTGGCATACATCATCCCATGTGATGGCCTATGCAATTCAAAGATTGTATCCCGATACAAAATTTGCCATAGGACCTGCCATAGATAATGGATTTTACTATGATTTAGATTCTGAGCATAAATTCACTGCTGAGGATTTTGAGAAGATTGAAGAGGAAATGAAAAAAATCGTAAAGGAAAATCCGGCAGTTGAGCACTTATTCATGCCCAGAGATGAAGCTATCGAATTTTTTAAATCGAGAGACCAAGTCTACAAGGTTGAACTCATAGATGGACTTGAGGATGAGAGCATATCCATCTATAAGATCGGCGACTTTTATGATTTGTGCAAGGGTCCTCACTTGGACAGCATAAAGGGTATAAAGGCCTTTAAGTTACTGTCCATAGCAGGAGCCTACTGGCGTGGCGACGAAAAAAATAAAATGCTTCAAAGAATATATGCCATATCCTTTGAGAAGAAGAAACAACTGGATGAATATCTGGAAAGACTTGAAGAAGCGGAAAAAAGAGATCACAGAAAATTAGGCAAGGAATTGGACTTATTCTCAATGCATGAGGAAGGCCCGGGATTCCCTTTCTTCCACCCGAGAGGAATGATTATAAGAAATGAACTTTTGAGCTGGTGGAGAGGTGTGTTGGCCGACAACGGTTATGGAGAAATACTGACTCCCATAATCTTAAATGAATCACTATGGCACAGATCAGGTCACTGGGATCACTATCAAGAAAATATGTACTTCACTAAAATAGATGAAGAGGACTACGCTGTTAAGCCCATGAACTGCCCCGGATCTACGCTTGTATATTCATCTAATAAGCATTCTTACAGAGAGCTGCCCATAAGATTGTCAGAATTCGGCCAAGTGCATAGACACGAATTATCAGGAGCACTTCACGGATTGTTCAGAGTTAGAACCTTTACTCAAGATGATGCCCATGTTTACTGTCTGCCTTCTCAAATCGAAGAAGAAGTATTTAAGATGATAGACCTTGCGGATTATCTGTATTCAACCTTCGGATTCAAGTACAGTATAGAGTTATCTACAAGACCTGAAGATTTCATGGGTGATATCGAAACATGGAATTTTGCTGAAGAATCTTTGAAACAAGCCTTGGAAAAGAAGGAACTCGCCTACATCATAAATGAAGGTGACGGAGCCTTTTACGGTCCTAAGATAGATTTCCATCTTGAAGATGCCATAGGCAGAACTTGGCAATGTGGAACTATACAATTGGATTTCCAAATGCCTGAAAACTTTAATTTGACCTATGTAAATGAAGAAGGAGAAAATGCAAGACCTGTAATGTTGCATAGAGCTCTCTTAGGCTCTGTTGAAAGATTTATGGGAATATTGATTGAACATTTTGCAGGAAAATTCCCTCTATGGTTATCTCCCGTGCAAGTTGAAGTGATTCCCGTATCTGAAAAATTCGGAGATTTTGCAAAGGAACTCACAGACAGACTTTACAAGGAAGGTTTGAGAGTTCATCTAGATGACAGAGCTGAAAAAGTCGGTTACAAAATCAGACAGGCTCAATTGAACAAAACAAACTACATGCTCGTGGTGGGCGAACAGGAAGTTCAGTCCGGTAAACTCTCAGTTAGAAATAGAAAGGGAGAGGAAACAAAGGACGTTTCCGTGGAAAAATTCATCGAAGACTTAAAAGAAGAAATTAAAAGCAAAGCCATTAAATAATCATTGATAAAAATATAGAATATATGCATTAAAAAACCTCCCTATTAGGAAAACTCAAGGGGAGGTTTTTGTATGAATCTTTAGAATTTCAATTAAAATTATTTAATTAATTCTTTTCCTTCTAATTTGGGAATACCGACACGCAGACTTATGGTCATGGCACCGGGTTCGCAACTTTGGTTGATTTCAGCATGACCGTCGATGGAAAGATAGATATCTATATCGGTATCATCCCAACCGTAGGGTTCTCTCATCAATCTTTGCATATCCTTCATTGCAAGTTCCAAGGCTTCGCTGAAGGTATCTCTGGCTGCAGTTGTATACCAGCGATTTTCAGTTTCGATCAAAGGTCTGTCCAGTTTAAAATTCTTTATGACGTCAACGGTCACAGTAGCGGATCCTGAACATTCCAAAGCTGCACCGTCAAGTTCTCCATCGCCCATGGCACCGTGCAGATCGCCGATTTGAAGTAAAGCACCGGCTGTATTTACAGGGAAGTATAGAGTAACTCCCTTTTCTATCAATCTGTTGTCCATATTGCCGCCGTGATCACCGATTCTGCCACAGCCTATGGCTTCACCGGCAGGCGCCACGCCTATAACACCTATCATCTTATGAAGGGGGATTTCAATGTCGTTGAATGTTGCTGTCTGTTTTTCTTGGTTGATGGGAATAATTTTTGTTCTGATTTCTGAATTTTCCTTGAGAGGACCCATTCCGTAGGTTACGGCCACACCATAGTCTTGCACTTGAATATCGTCGATATGAACCACAAGTACATCGCCGGGCTCCGCTCCTTCCACATAGATGGGGCCAGTTCCGGGATTTACTTGATCGAAATTAATATCACCCACTAAATCATCGGAACTTTTAATTTGGCAGGAAAAGCAATCCACAGTATTAAAGGTAACAGTATCTCCTCTTTGAACAGTGATGACGGGCTTGTGCTCCTTGTCAAAGGAAAATTGGCGATCTTCCGCCTTGATTTCGTAATGCGTCATAAGATTCCTCCTTTATCATATTAAAATTAATGTATCAGAAAAAAGCATGGAAGTCAAAGAAGAAAATCGGTGTGAACACACCGACTTAAATTGCAGATATTGGATAAATTTTATTTTAAAATCAATACTTTGACTAAGTGCATCGAAGTAAGGAAGAGGGTTGGTGACAAGATTACAGTAGCTCAGCAGAGGATTATTTTGTCCTTTGTGCGCAATCGGGACATATTCCCTTTAATTCAACAATGTGACCTGTAACCTTAAAGCCGGTATTTTGTTCCACATCCTTTTCGTATTGGGACATGGGACAGTGGGCTATGGGCATCATGTTACCACATATTTCACAGACTATGTAGTGTCTGTGATCCAATCTGTTCAGTTCGTAGAAAGCTACGCCGTCTATGACGGAAGATTTTCTTATTATGTTATTTTCCTCAAGGGCTGCGATAATTCTATAAACCGTGGACAAAGATGCATTAGAAAACTTGTTTAACTGTCTGTAAACCTCATCGGTACTGAGAGGAAATCCAGCAGAATAAAAAATTTTCAAAACACCCAATCGTCCCTTGGTGACCTTTAGATTTTTGCTTTTTAATAATTCTTCCATAGATATTCTCCTTACTTTATAATTATATAATAATATGTCTAATTTGCAATATCCCATTATTACAGCGTTCCAGAGGTTATTTTATTTAATGGAGGAGTTTTTGCAAGAGAAATATTTGCGGTGTTCAAGAACTATCAGGAGGAAGAATTTTGGGTATGCAAAGGAGGAATTATTTAAGGGAAAGTGCAGGTTAAAAACTTTAATCTGTGGTGATTTGTAAAAATAGTTGATTAAAAAATGTTAATTATATTTACAAAATGATTTTCAGGGGTATAATTATTAATGGGAATTATTCCCATTAATAACGGAGGTAAAAAATGAAAAAAATAATTAAATTTACATTGTTGATTTTGACCCTTGTGATTTTGGCTGTGGGATGCGGTCAAAAAAACAAAAATGAAGAAGAACAAAAGGAAAATCAACCGACGGAAATAGAAGAAGTTTCATCTAGTGACGGTTTAAAAATATACGCTACGATATATCCCCTTTACGATTTTGCTAAAAAAATTGCAGAAGATAAGGCAGACGTGCAATTATTGATACCCACCGGACAAAGTTCACATCACTGGGAACCGGGGCAAAGGGAAATGAAGGAACTTCAAGAGGCCGATATGTTGATATATAACGGTGCAGGGCTTGAGGGCTGGATGGACAAGGTGTTGGAATCCATTGACGGAGATATAGTGGCAGTTGATTCCAGTAGGGAAGTAAACTTGATTGCATCTACTCACGCTCATGAGCATGAAGAACATGAAGAAGAACATGCATATGAAGAAGAACATGCGCAGGGAGCTCATGACCCGCACATCTGGTTAGATCCCAAAAATGCCGTAATTCAAATTGAAAATATAGCAAATGCAATGATCATCGCTGACCCTGAAAATGAGGATTTTTACAGAGCTAATTTAGACAAGTACAGAGAGGAATTTATGGATATCGACACCATGTACCAAGAGCAACTCTCTTCATTGGCAAGAGATACCATTGTAGTTTCTCATGAAGCCTATGGATATATATGCCATGAATACGGATTGAATCAAGTGGGAATCGAAGGCATTTTTGCTGAAGGAGAACCTGATGCAAAAACGATGGCGCAAATTATAGATTTCGTCAAAAATCAAAACATAACTACCATATTCACTGAAGAACTCATCGACACCAAGACTGCCGATGCCATATCAGCTGAAACAGGTGCTAAGACGGTGTATTTAAATCCTCTTGAAGGTCTGTCTGAAGAAGAGATAAAGGCCGGAGAAGATTATATATCCGTGATGAAATCCAATTTAGAGAAGTTAGTTGAGGCTTTGAGCTAGTGAAAGATATATTTTTAGAAATTGAAGATTTAAATTTTGGATACACAAAGGAATTGATTTTAAAAAACATAAACTTGGTACTGCACAGGGGAGATTTTGCTGCAATTGTCGGTTCCAACGGGTCGGGTAAATCCACGCTGATAAAGATTTTAACGGGACAGCTTAAAGAAAACAGCGGTAAGATAAAATTTCACAGAGAAGATGTAAAAATCGGCTATGTTCCGCAGTTGGAGATGAGCAGTTCCCTGAATTTTCCGATAAAAGTGCATGAGTTGGTATCTCTTTCCCTTTATGAAGAACTCAAGGGATTTAAAAAGATGGATTCAACCATAAGAGAGAGGATAATCAATTCTCTTTTTCAAGTGGGATTGGAAGATTTTTATGACAGTCTTTACTCTAATTTGTCGGGCGGGCAAAGGCAGAGGGCTCTCATTGCAAAGGCCTTAGTTGCAAAGCCTAATTTTTTGGTCTTGGATGAGCCTACCAATGGAGTTGACTATGACAGCAAGGTCAATCTATACAAACTCCTGCATCACTTATCCCACGAACATAAGATTACAATATTGATGATAACCCATGAGATAGAAGATGTAAGAGGATATTTAAAGGACGTATATAAATTGCAAAATACTCATTTGACGAGGTGTATGTGATGGAGATATTTCAATACTCATACATGGTTAAAGCCTTGATAATCGGATTTATGCTGGCGGTGATCATACCCTTCATGGGAGTGGTAGTTGTAAATAAAAAAATCTCCTTGGTGGGAGATGCTTTATCCCACGTTTCCCTGGCAGGGATTATGATCGGTCTTATTACGGGGATAACTCCCATGTACACGGCGGTGTTAATATGTGTTATCGCAGGTCTGATTTTAGAATATATACGCAGAAAATTCCCGGGTTATCAGGAGATTTCAACTGCGATAATAATGTCCGGCGGCATAGGTTTTGCCTCTGTGTTGTCGGGATTTGTAAAGACTGCTGCGAATTTTGAGTCCTATTTATTTGGAAGTATAGTAGCAATAGCCGATAGTGAATTTTATATGATAATTGCAGTATCTTTGGTGGTATTTGTAACCTTTATCTACTATTACAGGGATTTGATGCACATATCCTTTGACGAAACGGGTGCAAGACTTGCAGGGATAAAGGTTGAAAGAGTAAACAGTATATTTATGGTATTGATAGCCGTGACCATATCAGCCTCTGCAAGAACTGTCGGGATATTGATAATTTCCTCTTTGATGGTGATACCTGTTGCCAGCGCCATGAAATTCAATCAAGGATATTTTAGAACAATAGTGATTTCTTCATTGTTGGGTATTTTCTTTACCATGAGTGGACTTGTAATTTCCTTTTATCTCGGATTAAAGCCGGGGGGAAGTATTGTACTCATAGGAGTGCTTACCCTGCTCATAGTTTTATTGATAAGGAAGGAATGAAAGATGGATGAGTATATGGATAAAATATTTGCAGTATGTGTAATATTTGCAATGCTATTATATGGAAGGTACAAAAAATCCGATAATCAAGTTTTAAAATATATCACAAAGGTGATGGCTGTGGTTGCGATTATTGTTTTAGCTACAATCTCTATATTGATAGTTTATGCAATCCACGGATATTTTATGGACAAAAACAAGGAAGCTACAATTAAACTTGTTATAACGGCAGCGGTATTTATTCCTTCTGCAATATTATTGACAAAAAATTTAATAAAGGATATAAAAAATTAAGTCGGACACACCGACTTTTTTAAATGCCTAAAAAAATAGAACATATGCTAAAATATACTTAATAACGTCCTTCGGAGGTATTTATGGATTATAAAGAAAAAATGAAAAATTGGTTGAATTCAAAAATCAATTCAGAAAAATATACAGATGAGATAAGAAAAATAGACGATGAAGAGGAATTGAAGGACCGATTTCATAAGGAACTTGAATTTGGAACGGCAGGCCTTAGGGGAATAATCGGCGCAGGGACAAACAGAATGAATGAATTTGTCGTCGCAAAGGTCGCCCAAGCCATATCCAATGTGGTGTTAAATCACGAAGGGGGCAAAGAAAGAGGCATTGTAATTTCCAGAGATACGAGGTATCTATCTGAAGAATTTACAAAAATTTCAGCGTGTATTTTTGCGGCTAACGGAATAAAGACCTATGTATTTGACGACGTAAGACCGACGCCCATGCTATCCTATGCTGTGAGATATCTAAATACCATCTCCGGTATAATGATAACGGCATCTCATAACCCCAAGGATTACAACGGATATAAAGTGTATTGGGAAAAGGGGTCGCAAATTTTAGATGATATTGCAGATGAGATATCTTCCGAAAATAAAAAATTAAATTTCGACGATGTAAAAATCGCAAATTTTGAAGAAGCCGTGGCAAAGAAGCAAATTGTGATTTTAACTTCCGAAGTTGATGAAAGCTATTATAAAAAAACCTTGGCGATGTCCCTTGAAGAAGATATTGACAAGGATATGAGAATTCTATACACTCCGCTGAATGGAACGGGAAATAAACCGGTGAGGTATGTGCTTGGGCAGAGAGGATTTACAAATGTAAACCTTGTGGATGAACAGGTTAATCCCGATCCTGAATTTAAGACAGCACCCTATCCCAATCCTGAAGATGTCAAGGCTTTCAGTCTATCCCTTGAATATGCAAAAAAATACGATTCAGATTTAATCATAGCCACAGATCCCGACTGTGACAGAGTATCCATAATGTCCAAAGGCGCAAAGGGAGAGTATGTGAATTTCAATGGTAATCAAATCGGAGCCATGATGATTTACTACATACTGGACAGATTAAAGGTCAAAAATCAAATTTCCGAAAGGGGTGCAATTGTAAAATCCGTAGTGACGGGAGATTTAGGAGAAAAAATTGCAAAAAGTTACGGTGTGGATTTTTTTGAAACCTTGACGGGATTTAAAAATATATGCTCTCTGCCCAATAGGTGGGACGAAACAGGAGAACATAAATTTATATTCGGATATGAAGAATCCATAGGATATGTATATGGAGATCATGTGAGGGACAAAGATGCCGTAGTAAGCTCAATGATAATTGCAGAGATGGCGGCTTATTATAAAAAGAGAGGTAAAAAACTCACAGATGTGTTGGAAGATATATTCTCCGAGTACGGATACCACGCCGAAAAAGTTTCCGCTTTGAGTTTCAAGGGAGTGGAGGGAAGCAAGAGGATAAAGGGTATAATGGAGCATTTCAGAGATACACAGTACAATAGCTTTTGTTCCCTCGATGTTAAGGACAGAATAGACTATGAAAAGGGGTATAAAGATATAGGATCTTCAAACTTGCTGATATACCACTTGGCAGATGGATCATGGTTTGCCATAAGGCCATCGGGTACTGAACCCAAAATAAAATTGTATGTGTACGTCGTTGACAAATTAAAAGATAAAGCCGATGCAAAACTCAAGAATTTAAGTGAAGAGATTATAGAAAAGATGAATTCTATAAATTAAGGAGGTAGTCATGATACTTTTATGTGATTTTAATCCAAGGATAATAAGAAGTTATAAATCTGTCAATTTCATTAAAAACACCTCAAACACATTTACAGAAAATAGAGTTTACCCGTCGGGCCACGGAATAGACATGCTGACCTTCTTGATGAAAATAGGATCGGATCCGGAGTTGATCACCTATATCGGAGGGGTGAACGGGAGGATAATAGAATCTGAATTAAGGGATTTAAAGGCGAGATATGATTATGTTTCCGTCAAGGACAATAACGAAGAAAGAGTACTCATAAAATCCATTAATTTAAAGACTACCTTGGACAGCAAAAAAATCAGAAAGACCATTGAAGATGAAGAGAATTTTTATGCGCTATATTCAAGGAAGATAGACAACAAGGATATTGTTGCCTTCTCCACCTATGACGAAGAGTTGGAAAACATAGGCTACAAATCCTATATCGATCAATGCTATAAAAAGGGCATAAGAGTGGCAGTAAATGTGGATGATATCGAAAAGATAAAGGAATCTAAGCCCTACCTTTTGATAATAGAAAAGGAAACTTTGGAAAATCATACCAAATTATTGATAAAGACACAGGAAGAAGTATCTAAAGCATGCAACGTGCTTTTAAAAGAGGGAATCGGCTCCATAATAATAAATTCACCCAAGGGAAGCATATATGTTAACAAAAACATACGTTACAGAGTTGATTTCCAAAAATTGGACAGAGAGATAAACAAGAGCAGCTCAGATCTGATGCTGGGAGCCTTCTGTTTTGCAATAGAGAGAAATTATAATCTGGAAACCACTTTAAAAATATCCGTAGCGGCGTACATAATTGAAAACTACGTCAAATTCAAAGATATAAACATGGCTGACTTAAAGGGACTCATGAATGAAATAGAACTTTTGAAATTTTAGGAGGCAATATGAAAAATTTTAAACTGAACAGAGATGATGTGATATTTTTATTCATAGACATACAAGACAAATTGTTAAAGGCTATCGACAATCGAGAGGGCGTGTTAAAGTACTCTAAAATCCTTGCAGAAGTGTCCGATATCATGAATATGGATAAGCTTGTAACTGTGCAGTACGCAAAGGGTTTGGGACATACCAATGGGGAATTGATGGAGATCCTAGAGGCCGATGAAATAGATAAAAAGACCTTCAGTTGCATGTTAAATGAAGAATTTAAAGCAAAATTAGAAGAGAAAAATAAAAAACAGGTGATCCTGTCGGGAATAGAATCCCACATATGCGTATTGCTCACTGCAAGAGATTTAATTGCAGCAGGCTATGAAGTGTTTGTGGCTGCAGATGCAGTGGGTTCCAGATCAAAATTCAATTACCACAATTCCCTTGACTTGATGAGAGATATGGGATGTGTCATCACCAACACTGAATCAATACTCTTTGATTTAAATTCCCTATCGGGTACAGATGAATTTAAAAAAGTCCAAAATTTAATAAAATAAATTGACCGTTCTAGGAGCGGTTTTTTTATGGAAAGAAAAGACTAAAGGAAGCCTTCAGCCTATAAAACTCTTGATATGGCTATGATAATACTGCTGTGCTATAATGAATTCAGGTGATTTGATGAAAATAGTTCATATGGCGGATGTCCATTTGGGAAGATTTTACAAGGGCAAATTGCCCATGGATTTAGCCTCAAAAAGAAGAGAAGAACTTTGGAAAACCTTTGAAAAAAATATAAAATACGTCAGAGATAATGAAGGGGACCTTCTTCTTCTCTGTGGTGATATATATGAAAGAGATTATTTCACTTCCTCAGATATGGACAGATTCGCTTCTCTACTCAACACGCTAAAGGACACGGAAGTTTTTATAATAGCGGGCAATCATGACTACATAGATTCCTCATCGTTGATTTTAAATTGTAACTTTAAAAAAAACATCCATTTTTTCACAGAAGAAGAATATTTTAAAATAGATGATTTAAATTTAAGAGTATATGGATTTTCTTGGGATATTGCCTTTGATTATTCAAGGGATTTAACATTTCAATTAGATACTGAATTTACCAACATATTGATGTTGCATGGGAGCACCATATCAAAAAAACACTTTTATCTGGATAAAAATGTGTTGAATTCTCTTCAATTTGACTATATAGCCCTAGGTCATATTCATATCAGAGGAAAGGTTGCCGACAGAGCCTACTACTCGGGATCGCCTGAACCCGTTAGTTTTAAAGATGCAGGAGAGCACGGGTTTATTGAGATAGAGTTAGAGGATGGACTTGAAGTTGCCTTTAAGGGAGAAGCCTTGCGAAATTATGTAAAGCATGAAGTATATGTTGAGGAATACATGGACATATATGAAGTAAAGGAAATCATAGAAGATAAATTGCAGAATTGCAAAAATGATTTCAATAGAATCACTCTAAAGGGAAGATACGACGACATAGATTACTTGGTGTCTTTTTTAGAAGAGAATATAAATAGCTTCTATCTTGAAATTGAAAATAATTTAAAGGCTGCCTATGATGTTGAAGAATTGTTGGCGGAAAACAAGGATAATATTTTAGGCAGGTTTATAGAGGCTGCACAAAGGGATGAAAAAGTCCTTGAGTATGGCATAAGGGCATTGTTGGAGGCAAAAAATGAAAATTAAAAAATTGGATTTAATTGCCTTTGGAAAATTCAGAGATTTTCAGGTGCATTTAGATGATGGCATAAATATAATAAG
>JAUNLL010000114.1 GCA_030532275.1 Peptoniphilus sp.
GCGGCGTCAACAGCATTATCAAGAATGTTGTTAATAAGTATAGATAAATCAGAATTATCTATATAATCTAAATTTGCAGTTTTTACTTCATAGTCAAATTTAATATTATTATTTTTGCAAACAACTATGTATTTGCTGATAATTAAATCAAGCATTTTGTTGTTGGATATATTTATAATATTCCTGTTTTGAAATTCAGGATAAATCTTTTTTATATACGCTTTTACTTCATCTATATTATCAAAGCTGCCGATAGTAAGATAGTGATTTTTCGTATCGTGAAACATCATCTGCAATTCGTTGTTTTGATGTTGTAAAACATCGAGATATGTTTGATTTAAATTATACAGCCTTTTTTCTGACTCCAGCTCATTTATTTTCTCTTCATGATTGGCAAGTATTTGGTAATATATAAAAATAAATATACTTGCAATAATATATAAAATACAAACAGCTGTCGTTGCAATTTTATATGATGTGGATACTTCAAATTCTAAAGCAATAAATAAAAAAATTGTACAGGATAAAATAGTTAATACAGGAAATATAAACAGCGGCAGAAATTGTTTTATTTTATTATTTTTATGTCCGATTTTTATTATTATCAATGACAATAATTGAGATAAAATAAAATATACTAATTTACATATTAATACAACAATTATAAGGATATGGACATCATCTTTATATTTATTTGTCGGAAGTTCAAAAATTGCAGAAATCAGAAAAATAGTAATTATTTCAGTAGAAAACATAAGGGTATCAAGAATAACACTCTGAATTGCGGCGTTTTTAACCGAAATATCAAAACATACCAGAGCAAATATAAAATTTATCGCAAAAAATACAATTAAATTAATTATTTCATTTTCAAAAAGACTGAATATACATGAACTTGGCAAAAACAATAATAATCCTATCAAAATAATAAGGAAATTTGACTTTTGCTTTTTTTCATATATTCTTGTAAAAAAGCAAAACGATATTATCATTTCAAAAAAATAAACAAACATCATAACTACAAGTCTTGACATTATTTACCCTCCATAAAATGCATAAACTTTTGATAAAAATCTGTTTGTCTGTTTCTTGCAATATTTATTTCATATTTATTGTCAAGAATAATACGCTTTCTTTCATACGATGTGACATAGTTAAAATTTATAATATAACTTTTATGCGGAGATATAAATATCGTGCTCGCAAGATTATCTTTCCAAAAGTTCATATTATGGTCGGAATGGTATTCTTTATTACAGGTAATGATTTTTGTTTTGCGCTTTTCAATTTCTACAAATATTATGTCTTGTGCAGAAATCCGTTCCACCATTCTATTATCCTTTACATAAAAACTGATTGTTGAATTATCAATCCTTTTTATTGCGTCACTCAATCCTCTGTAAAATCTTTGTGAATCAAGCGGCTTTTCAAAAAAACGAACGGCATTAAGATTTAAAGCATCATCAAGATATTTTTTGTGAGCAGTAACATAAATCAGAATAATGTGCGGATTTCTTTTCCTTAATTCTTCGCCGAGTTTTATACCGTTCATATTATCCATTTCGACATCGAGTATCGCAATATCATAATTCATATTACTCGAGAGCATATCTGACGAATCGCTAAATACACTTTTTTCAAAATCTATATTATTATCTATTGAAAAGAAATCCAAATGCTCAATTATGTTGTTAATATATATTTGTTCATCATCACATATTGCGACCTTCAGAATAATCACCACCAAAAAATAAAGTCAATAGGCAACGCCTATTGACAAAATAATAACATATAGTCTTAATAAATACAAATTCTATTTTTCCTTGAAATCTATCAATGTGTGTGCGACAGATTCTAAAATAGCTATATCTTTATCAGTACATAAATTCAACAAATCTATTAAATTATCTTTAGAATTATCTCTGATATTTCCATAAAGAATATAATCTAATCTTGTGTCCAATCCATCACAAATTGTAATAAGAGTGTTTAAACTATATGAGCCGCCATTTTCAACAGTAGAAATATGAGTTGGTGATATATGTATTTTTTTACCTAAACTTTCCTGTGTCAAATGTTGTTCTTTTCTTAATTTAACAATATGGCTGCCAATTTTTGTTGTATTGATTTTTATATTACCCATGACATCACCCACAAAAATTATACCATCATACAATAAAAATGTTCTCCTACAATATAGTATAACCACTAAAACAGATTGTAATTACAAACTAATTTCAAAGTTTTACTAATTATCAAAATAAATATATTATAAATGCCTTAAAAATAGCATAGTTTTGTTTTAGATATTGATTCCCGAAAAACTATGCAATATAATTGTTACAGTTATGGTTAATATTAGTTTTCTGATTAAAAGAAAGGAGTAATTTCTATGAAAAATATTAGTTTGAAAAACATATTAAAAAGTGTTGTTATGCTTTCGGTCAAGAACAGTGCAAACAGTACGACAAGCGGAACTGTATATCAACCAAAGGCACCTGTTGCTTTGAAGAAATTCAGCAAGATTGAGAATGGTAAATAAATTATCAACTTATTTTACTGAAAAAATGATTTCAAACGGAACAATAAGTG
>JAUNLL010000115.1 GCA_030532275.1 Peptoniphilus sp.
CTGCTTACTTTTTTATCATCGTATTTAACCACCATGTTGTTTGTGAGTAAATTGATGCTCACACTCTCAATATCAAGTTTACCTACTTTTTTTTCAATGGCAGTTTGGCAAGCAGAGCAAGTCATGCCTTGTATGTCATATTTTTCTTTCATTTTACACCTCTACACTATAGATACCCGTTAGACTCCACTTCCTCTACAAAATTTCTAAACTCAACAAGAGTTTCTTCTATCTTCTCTTCCCTTATATCCACTTCATATTCCCTTTTATCTGCAAGGGACAATAAAAAGGCCGAAGATACTTTCACGCCCTTTATTTTTTCGTAGGCTCTAGTGTAAAGGCGAAGTTGATGAGTGTATAAATCTATTAATTCTTCATTTAAAGAACCTGTTTTTATGTCCACTATCTGAATTTAATCTCCAACTTTTCTAACTTGGTCTATTTGTCCCGTGATGTAAATTCCCTTCTCCTTAAAATAAAATTCAAGCTCCCTTTCCAGTATTTCTCCCCTTTTATTCTCATCGTATATATTCATCAGATTCATAAGATAATTTAGGGTTTCGGAATTTTCTTCCAAGTGGTGTCTGCGCAACTGATCGGAGAGAAATTGTGAGTAGTCCACAGGTTCAATCTCTGCGTACTTGTGCAGAATAATACCCCTTATGTCAAAGGGTATGGGACTGTACTGACTGTGGAAGTTCCCATCTTCCTGCATTTCTTCCTTTACGCCTAAAATATACCTGTCATAAAATAGTTTCGGGTTCTGTTTATAGGTTATAAAGGATGTCGCCGAATAATAATTTAATACGCTCTTTTTCTCTATATATTCATCTCTTATGAGGTGATTATCTATTTCTGTTTTTATGACTTTATAATTCTTCAAGCTCCCTTTGTCCGGAATTTTGAAAACTTGCTTAGTTTTTAAATCTCTTTCATCTCCCTTTAAAATTTCCATATCCGTAAATCCTGATTTGTAGATCATTTCGTGAAAGGAACCCTTCTTCATGAGCAGTTTCTTTCCCTTTGAGTTATCTATTTCACAGGAAAAAGTCAAGGTTTCCTTTGCCCTTGTGCAAGCCACATATAACACTCGCACTTCTTCAGCTCTTGATTTTTTCCCCTCTTTTTCATTTATTATCTTGTACTTTGCATCTCTGCCTTCCAATTTTATTCCCAGACCAATATCATCTACGGCGAACCTGTCGTAATTTCCTCCTCCCCTTATAGGAAGATTGAAATCTCGCAAAATCACATGCCCGAACTCCAATCCCTTGGACTTGTGTATGGTCATGAGGTTAACTCCCTTGGAACCGTGATTATCCTCGTCATTTTTTTCCAAGTAGGTCAAAAAATCGTATTTCGATTGTGAGCCTATGCTGTCAAAATCCGTTGCCATCTTGATTAATTTACTTATGTTGTACTTCGCATCTTCTCCATAGACGGCTCTGGCTATTTCAAAGTATCTGAGATGAATTACCGCCTCGGACAAAAATTCACCTAAGTTGGTTATTTTTTTCAATCCTCTCAAATATTCGAGGCTTTTCATGCCCTGTTCAAAGAGAGGATAATTCACATCATCCAGTCCATCTCCCAATCCCATACCTTCACTTTCTTGAAGTTTGTAATTATAGGCCGCTAAGAATATGGAATCTTCATCCATACCCACCATGGGGGATTTTAAAAATGCCAGGGTGCTTATTATATCCTTTGAATTTTCTGTGGCCTTGAGCAATATCATGAGATCCCTTATCTCTGCCAATTCGGAAAATCTCTTGGAGCTGTTGTTCACCCTCAAGCCCCTCTTCAACAATTCCTTTTCCAAATTTTGCATATAGCTTTTTCTTCTGTACAAAACCGCAATTTCGCTGTCCTTCACTCCGCTCTCCACAAGGTTTTGCACATAATTTGCCACAGCTGTATCTTCATCTTCTTCCCAAGTTAAAAATTTTATCTTTTCTTCTCCGAAAATATTAGCCTTTATCTCCTTGTAATCTTCCCTTAACAGTTCTTTGAATATGGAGTTGAAGCTTTTTATGAGTGTGCCTTGCGATCTGTAATTTTCCTGCATTTCAAGATCTTCACAACCGTAATCTCTCATTATCTCTAGGAAATTTCTATAACTTTCCAGATCTCCTCCCCTAAATCCGTAGATGCTCTGCTTGGGATCACCTACTACGAAGAGGTTTACTCTGTCGGATAGGCTGTCCGTCAGTTTCATGAGTATGTTTACTTGTGTGGGATTGGTGTCTTGAAACTCATCTACCAAGATATACTTGTAATTTACGTTGACTCCTGATTTTAAAATCTCATAGGCAAAATCTTCCAAGTCGTTGTAATCCAACATATTGTAATCTCTTTTGGCGCCTTGGTATCGCTTCACGGCAGAAGTTATTATATCCAAAACCAAGTCGTAATACTTTTTGTTGTGAATTTCAAGATTTGCCCTCAGATAGTTGATCTCTGACTCTATCTCCTCTTTTTTCAAGATCACTTCTTCTTTTTTTGAATCACCTAAATTTTCTTCTATGCTAAGGAGCAAATCGTAGTAGGGTTTTTCTCTAAAGGCAGCAAAAACAT
>JAUNLL010000116.1 GCA_030532275.1 Peptoniphilus sp.
AAACTACTTTATTTGACTTTATCACAGTCTGTCAAAGAACAAATATAATGCCAGCAAAATAATGACGCAGCCACAGAATGCACCCACAGCCTTATTCAATTCGTTGCTGCGAAATTCTTCCCTTGGTAATATTGCGTCTTTTTCATAACCATAGTAAACATGATCTGTGGTATAAGCCGGAATTCGCTCTCCTACTTCATACTCATCATATATTTTCACTGGGATCTGCATTCTCTTATCTGTATCGTAATAAAAGAAATAATTGGTAGATAAACTGTATTTTCCACTGGGGGAGGTATAGGTGTATTTTTTCTTGATCACAATATCTTCTATAAAATAATCTTTTCCCAGAACCATTTGCTCCATCTGCTTTTTAAATTTTGCAGAGGTGACTGCCACTCTTGTCCAGAAGAAAACAAACAGGAGGCTGACGATTACCAGTATAACTGCCAAAAACTTTCTTATTTTCTTTCTTCTTATTCTTTTCGCTTCCAGATCTTTTGCCTTAATCAGTTTACTGCTCATTTTTGTCCCTTTCCCTGCCAGATTACTGCGATCATCAATATCCCCAGCCTCCCTCAACAACTTCCCAGCCCTGAGGATCCTCAACTCGTACCAGACTCCAGCTCCAGTCCGTATAAGTTTCATTCGGTATCATGCCTAAGTCTCCGGCGCTCCTGTCCGTTACAAAATCAGACAATACAATCATAAGCTCCCGATTATGTAATGTCTGATATCGCTGCATTTCATCAACAAATTTATTTTCTACTCCTTTGTCATAGCGCAGTTCCGTTAATGTGCAGCCCTTAAAATCGGATTTAAACTTATTTTCTACAGCATCAAAGGCTTTGTTGATCTGTTCTTCCTCATACAACGTGGAGGTACCAATTACACGATTGACATTAGCCGTATTACCCTTGTGTCCAAGCAGAATGGAAATCATTGCTGTAATAGAAACTGCCATAATAATACAAACTATAAAAAAGACAGATTTCTTTTTCATTTTATTTCACACCTTAAAAATCAAGTGATGCCAATGCTGTTAAAATGTTTTTTAGCTATTTAGCTTTCTTTTTCATTTTGAGAAAAAAACTATAACTCCAGACAGGAATATGTAATCGGTTCATTTGTTCAATAAACAATGAATTGTCCATATTATCATCAAAGGTAAATATTCTTTTTTCTCCTATGTAAACCCGAAAGGCGCCGCTCTTTTTATATACACCCTTTGTGATATCTCCAAAATAATACTTTCTTACGCTGCCAAACGTAGAGCGATACATGATTTCCATATCGTTTACTTCTACTTTCCATAAGCCGATATTAAAAGCTGCAGTCGCCATCACCATGGAAATGAGCAGCAGAAACAGGATTGCCCACAAAGCCTCCTTTATGATAATACTATAGATCAGTAAACCTGTACTGCATACGCCGAAAAAGGCAAACAGCCAACATAAATAACCTTCCGAACGAATCGTATAATGACTTGATGTTTCTTTTCCATTTTGGATTTGATTTCTGGGATTTTTCATGAAATTCCTTTTCTCCTGCAGATTTTAAAGTTGATTTTTTATTTTTCTAATTGAACTCCACAAGCTCCAATCCGGTTTCCAGCTGGAATCCTTTTGCCCACTCTTTATCGCGGTAAAAAACAATCCCCTCCTGATATCCGTCGCTGGTAAAAAACAACTGTTTTTCATCTCCATATTCTTTAATAATTTTATTCAGCTCGTTTGCAACGCTTACATCAAACCAGTCGTCAACCCCTTCCGCCTCCAAAGTAAACTGTCTGTTTTGCCATTCAAACGTAACGGTTCGTTTTCCTGTTCCTTCTTCCCAGTTCACCTGACTGGTATCTTCCTGTATATTCTTAAAATCAAGCTCTTCCTTATCCAAAGACGAAACACCTGTCAGAAAATCAGTATACATTTTCTCTACATTAAAAAATTCCACATCAAAGGTATACACACCGTTTGCATAAGGAGTCCATGTCATGTTTTCGTAATCGTATTCCCCCTGACCTAATACGGTTAATAACATTGCAGCCTTATTTAATTCCACTTCCGGTGGCATCTCTTTATAATCCTGTTCCAGATCCTCTATCATTTGCTCAGTCGTTCCCTGTATCTCATATTTCTCAAAAATTTCCGCAAGTTCTTTATAGTTTTTTTGCATGGTGGCTTCTCCTGATAAATTATTTTTTAGACTGCAGCTGTTTAATAAAACTGACCCGGATAAAATTAATACGAAAAGTTTTTTCATGATCACAGTTACCTTCCTTTTTAGAATATATCAGTACTTTCTTCTGATTTTAAGTTATCCAGCCAGCCTTCTAAATTTTCAAAATTATCAAACTGCCGGGTAAACGTAAAAATTTTTTTATCCTTATAATACAGTTTTATTTTACAGTTGTTTATTTTTTTATATGTTATTTTATTTCCTGAAAGAATACGGCTTTTTCTTCCATTTATTACTTTTATCCTGCTGCTGTCAAGCACGATAATTTTTCTGTTTTTATAGTATTTCCACATAGAAAAATCTGCAATAATTATTAAAAAAACAAACACAGTGT
>JAUNLL010000117.1:0-748 GCA_030532275.1 Peptoniphilus sp.
TATAAAACGCATACGAATAAATCGTGTTCTTATTCCCGAAGATATATCAGTTGAATAAAAAGAGACCATTAAAGCCTCTAAATCTAGTGTATATACCAATCCCGATTTATATCTTGAACTCATACTGGATGATGAACGTTTTTATGAATCTATAGAATTAAAGTCAACTAAAAACGACTCTATTCCCGGCTCAAGCGTTCAGCAAATTGTTCCCGAAGAATGGGTTGTTTTCATCAAGCATTCTGGAAAAAATATAAGTATTTCAACTGGACAATATATTCATGCAATAAATTCTAAAATACAATTTCCAGATCGTAGCCCTAGACCTCAAGTTTCATTTAAAGCAATCTCTACTTGGAACAAGGATAACCGCATTTTAAATTCCAATACTTTATGTTATGTAAAAGACGATGATGACAAAAACAAAAGAGAATTGATTTCTGATTGGCAAAATGTTCTTTCGCAAAGATGGATTGATATTCTATTTAATGCTACTTCAACTAAAGCCAACGAACCTTGGTTTAATAATAATATGCGAAAATTTATTCTGTCCTTCTTGACAAAATATGAGAGCTTATCTGATGATGAGAAAAAAGAATTTAAAGATAGAGTAGAATCACTTATTCTATCCGATCCTGAATAATTGACAAGAGAGGAGAAGAACTAATAGTTCTTCTCCTCTCGTTCATCAAAGTATTTATCCCAATTTTCTGCAAGTCTCATCGCAATATTGTATCCGAAAACACAT
>JAUNLL010000117.1:758-2545 GCA_030532275.1 Peptoniphilus sp.
AATAATTTTATATGCATCGCTTGCGCTCACTGCTTTGTTTTGAGTTGTTTTTTCAAGAATAAACTGATAATCGTCGGGAAATGTTTGAATTCTTGCACACTCTCGAATAGTTAATCTTCTCTGCTCAAGTCCAGCCGAGAGTTCGTCTGTATGTGTCCCACCATTTTCTAAACTAAGTCTTCTAAACTCTATATTGCCGTGATGCTCTGATCTAATTGTTGGAGATATAGAATCCAGTTTTATTTCTACATTTCCTTGTCCCTTCGGTAAGTACTTTGCTTTTGAATATTTTGTCTGAGATATATCTTTTGCATTATCGGGCTCATCAAGACCCGATAATGCTTCTCTACAAGTTACAAAAGGATACAATTTTTTTCCTCTAATATTATATGCATGTGTAGGTATTGGATATGGGTCGAATTCCCTATGCTCCGCAAGATTTAACAATGCTTCAACAGCCTCCTTCTTGAGAGCTTTGCGTTTAAATCCATAAAATATTACACGTTCTCTCGACTGAGGCACCCCATAATTAGCTGCATTAAGTACTCTTGCTGGAACAACAAGGTAACCTCCATCAGCCGCATCAGCAAAATCGTGTTCAATTACTTCCTTTACATTTTCAAGGGTTGTTAATCCTTTTACGTTTTCTGCAATGAAAATGGATGGTCTCACAAAACTAACAACTTCTTTCATCCACATATAAAGTTGCCCCCTACTCTCTACTGTCGGATTATCAATTTCAAGTTTTCCTCCAGTATGACTTTTATCCGAATTGAATCCTTTTCTTTTTCCAGCTACAGAGAAGTCTTGGCAAGGAAATCCTCCCGTTACTATGTCTATGTTATCTGGAAATATTTTTTCTCCCATTTGTGCCTTTTTCACAAGGTCTACAATACTTTATACATGATAGATTACATTATCATTTTTATAAATTGAAGAGAAATAAGAGACACAAGCAGCTTTAGCGTCTGGTCTAATGTCATTTGCAAATACAGTTTCAAATCCAGTCTTGGAAACTGTCACCCAGTTTGAATTTTCATTTTCTATCCAATTTGGATGTAGATCTTTGTTGATAGACTGTCTTAAGCATTTAAAGCCGCCCTCAAATCCTATATCCATTCCACCGCATCCACTAAATAGAGATAGTACTCTTTTTTTGTTCATATTACATCCTCCTTGAATTAGTGAACACAAATTTGCTCGTTTGCAATGATTCTAAAAGTATGAATAATTCGTGCATCAAGCTATAATTCATTATAACAGTTGAAGCGCTTTTTTTCAATTTCTTTTATATGTTTTCTACAGTTTCATATGATTTATAGTTGGACTCATTACTGTTAATAATAACAATTCGTCATGTATAAAATGCAAAAATCGGCAGGGATTGCTCCCTACCGTCGTTCAACATTATACAAAAATAATTTCAGTGTTTACAATTTCCGTTGCTCTGTTGCGGATATTATTCATCTTTTGCACCCAGAGCATAATATCGGTTGATTTGAGTTCTTCGGTCACTTTTTCTTGTTCAGCTAAGTCTTTTACCAGCCGGAGAAAAAGGTCTTGCGCCTGCTGTTCAACATCTGCAAGATATGAATTTAGCTTACCGCTTGTCAGTAAATTGTAATAAATCACTTTGTGATTTTGCTTCAAATATCGTTTATGCCTCATTGCCCAAACGCCGATATTCGCTTCCTTTTCTTCCGCCGGCAACGAAAGATTAGGCAATAAATAATCACCAACCTGCGTATAAGCGCCGCCGTTATTTTCAAAAATTGTTTTCATATTAA
>JAUNLL010000118.1 GCA_030532275.1 Peptoniphilus sp.
ATCAAAGCCGCCGGTTGATTATCCCTCTTCATAAGTTGGAACAATCCGTCCGCTTGAACTACACTGCTTCCCTTTCCACTGGGAAATACCAAGACTTTTTTTGCAATTATTTTGCCTTCCAAGTCGTGTGCACGTTCGAGCACTTTTCCTGTTTCGGGATCTATAAGGTAAAACATTATGTCATCTTTTGATACTATTACTTCAGCTTCTGCTACGCCTTCTGATATTCTGTGACATTTATATACTTTGCTCATCATTCTACCTCCCCTGTAACGGCACTTTCAATACATGTGTCCAAATCACGAATTACAAAATTGATTCCTCTTCTTTGAGGATAGTATGCACACTTCGGTGATTCGGTAAGACCGATTTTGCCTTCCAAGAATTTCCATATGGGTTGGTCAGGGCATGTTGCAGGAATTATGTGTGCTCCAAGAGCATCCATTTCTTCGTCTATTCCCATTATTTCCGCCATATTCTTCACATGGGAAGATACCAATATATACATTTCCTTGCTGAGTTTTCTTCCATTTAATCTTTCGTGAATATGTAGACATTCCTTAAGTGTGAAGTGAGGACATCCGAACATTACGAAGTCGATTTCTCTATTGCCTTCAAGGGAAATTTCTTTATGAACAGCCTTTAGGTCTTCTTCTGTGATCACTACTTTTCTTTGTGGCTCCTTGCCGCCGAAAGCGGTTTCCAAATCGGGCGCTTCCGGAGTAACTCCCACTATGTGGTACATATCATAGGCACCTGAAGTGTTCAATTGTGCTCCCAAGTTTCTGTGGTCTTCACTGCTTACATGCTTGGGCAATCCTACAAATACAGGGATGCCGTGTCCTATTTTTTTACCGCACATTCCAAGTAAGTGATAATCGTAAGGTGTTTTCATTTCAGCTTCTACTTCTACTAAAATTGTTCCCTTTCTGTTTTCATCAAAGAGCAGTCCGTATTCGGGAACATAGCCTGTAATAGATGCAAACAACGCTGAGTTTGCTCCTTCTCTGTTTGATCTTGCGCCCCAAACTGAATTTACATAGGGTGTTGCGCTCGATTCGGAATAGGCGACGATTTCTCCGAAATTAGGAACATTTGTATCTATATAAGGAGTACAGTTATATGATAGAGTAGCACCTAATTTTTTATAAGCATTATGCGTTCTTTCCATAAACTTATAATCTTCTTCATCTTGAACCATGCCTTTTTCCCTAAAATAGGGTAAACACCATCCCGGGTTTACAGTGGGCGAAATTCTGCACTTAGCACCTAAGTTCGCCATTTTTTCCGCAAGCCATTGATCCGCATCTTGATTACTCAGTGCCACGTGAGCTCTTGTAATTGGAACCATTCGTTCCGCTCCAAAGGACTCGCCGACAGCAACTTGAACCTTCATTGCAAGTTGTGCTCCTGGACCGTACTTGCCATCAAGTAAATCCTGTTGATCTTGCGTCAGTTTCATATTGTATCTACCTCCTCTTAAAAATAAACAATTTTAATATTTCCTCAAACTTGCTTATTAGAAATATACCTTTGCAAATTGAATCTGTCAATACAATCGGCAGTTTTTGCTTTCTCGGTAAAGTGCCAATTTTGTAACGTTTTCTTGTTTGCATTTATAAATATGGATCTGAAATTTTTATTTAAAAAATATTTAATTAAATTTAATAAATTTTATCTAATATTGAAAATATATGGTATAATCATTTATGCTCTTAATATTTACAATGAGTTTTTCATCTTTAAGATTTTGCTATCGTAGCTCAGGAGGTAGAGCACTACATTGGTAATGTAGAGGTCGGGGGTTCAAATCCCCCCGTTAGCTCCATTTAAAATTTTATTCTTATGAGTTGTGAAGGATGTCATGTACATCTTTTTTTATTGTAAGCAGCTTTTCGATATGGATCTTTATGTAGTTTGATGTAATCATAGTCTTTTCCAAATACATCCTTTAAAGCCATTAAATCCTGAGGGACAGCCCTTGTTATTAATTATAAATACCCCCTTTATCTTCGCTTATTTCATTTTGAATCTATTTATTCAACAATTCAACGGCTTCTTTTCCACTTTTATGCTCTATGTGAAGCTCTATTATATGAAATTTGTCGAAGAGGGAATCTATTTCTTCATACTGGCCCTTGTCACCGGGTATGGCATATTTTTCGCTTAATATTTTTATGTCTGCCATTTTTTGTTCCAAATCTTCCACTATCTCTACCTTTCCGAAGACTATTACACTTCTGAAGTATGTGGTGTATTCTTCCGGTACCACTTGATCCCTTTCTATTATGGTGAAAGAGGCCTTGGAGTTATTTTTTATTGCATCTATTTTATGTCCCGTCTTGGCCGTGTGAAAGATCAATTTATTTTCTGAATAGGCGTAACTCATGGGTACACCATAGGGATATCCTCCATCTCCCATGAGACAAAGCACTCCCGAAGAAGAATTTTTAAGTATTTCATCCCTTCGGCTTTCTTCTAATTTCTGCTTGTATCTTCGCATTTCTCTAAACATGGTTTCCTCCTTATAGATATTTCACTT
>JAUNLL010000119.1 GCA_030532275.1 Peptoniphilus sp.
TTCGATAATTTTAACATTAGGCGGAGCTTCTCTTTACCAAAAGTCCATATCGTTAATTGGAGCAAAAAATACTTCAATGTTGAGTACTCTTGAGCCAATAGTCAGCATTATACTTGGGTACTTTATTTTAAGAGAACAACTTGGATTTAATCAAATTATAGCCGTATTATGTATAGTCGTAGCTAACTTTTTGTTAATAAAATCAAATTAATATAAAAAAGAACTTAGAGGTTAACCTCTAAGTTCTTGTCTGTTTTCGTTTAATAACTTTATTATATCCGACAAATTTACTTGAGTGTTTTCAAGCAATTCATCTGCGTAATCCCTTGCGCCTTCTCTTATCTTTATTGATTCTTCATTTGCCGTCTTTAGTATTTCATCGGCTCTTTTGTTGGCTTGAAGCACCAATTCATCTTGAGAAATTATCTCTTCAGCGTGAGATCTTGCACCTGCGATGATGTTGTCAGCTTCCGTCTTTGCGCTTTGAATTATCGCATCTCTGTCGGTGCTTATTCTTTGCGCCTCTCTAACTTCCGTAGGTATTTCATTTCTCATTTCATTGACGATTTCCAAAACTTCATCTCTGTCAAGCATTACTTTCCCAGTCAGTGGGATTTGACTTGATGTTTCAATTAAATCTTCAAGTTCTTCAACTAATTCTAATAAATTCATATTTACCTCCTAATTAATTTTTCTTTCATAGCTTTTCCCACAACATCGGGCACAAATAAAGATAAATCACCGTCAAACTGCGCTACTTCTTTGGCCAAAGTGGAACTTATAAATAAATTTTTATAAGAAGACAACAAAAATACTGTTTCGACGCCATCCTTATAATGCATATTTGCCATTGCTAAGGTATATTCGTTTATGTAATCGGAAGCCGATCTTAACCCTCGTACAATTGTATTACACTGTTTTTTCTTGGCATAATCAACTAAAAGTCCTTCAAAGGAGTCTATCTCCACTCCTTCGACATCCTTGAGAACAGCTTCTAATAAATCTATTCTCTCTTTTACTGTGAATAGACCTTTTTTATTGGTGTTGTTGAGCACAGATACTATTACTTCTCCAAAAATATCCTTTGCTCTCATTATTATATCTAAATGCCCATTTGTCACCGGATCAAAACTTCCGGCATAAATAACTTTCATTTTTTGCTCCATATACTTATGTGTGTATTTCCATATTTTTTGGATTTCAGTAAGTTTAAATACTTATCATAGGTGTTCCTATAATTCTCATCTTCTTCTATTATCACAACTGAATTTTCGTCGATTAAATCATAGTTGATTATACTCTCTATGCTTTTTACATATAACTCTCCCTTGTCATAGGGCGGATCGATGTATATGTAATTGAATTTCATGCCTTTTAATTTGCTTAAGGTCGATATGCTGTCGCCCTTTATAAGCACAGAAGAGGATTTAAAATCAGTTTTTTCTAAATTCTGTTCAATCAGTTTTATGGATTCTTTATTTTTTTCTACAAAATAGACCCTTTCGCTACCACGAGATAAAAATTCAATGCCTATTGCACCGCTTCCTGCGAATAAATCCAGTGCAGTTGAACCTTGCAAGTTATGACTTATCAAGTTAAATACATTTTCCTTTACTCTGTCTTCAGTAGGTCTGATATCTGTATTTTTAGGTGAAAATAACTTAGTTCCTCTTTTATCACCGGAAATAACTCTCATAAAGCCTCCAAACATATTAATTTTAACACATCAACGTACTTATAACAATAATCTAATTCAGAGTAGATATATCTACTTTATAATCTTCTTTCAAGGTTTTTGCAAGCATTTTATTGTTTTCACTTTTCAGTTTAGGGTCTTCATCTAAAATATTCGCAGCTTCTAGATGAGCGTATTTTAAAATATTGACATCTCTTTTAAAATCTGCAATTTTTAAATCCAAAAATCCCGATTGTTCCGTTCCGAAAATATCTCCTGCTCCCCTCAGTTCAAGGTCCTTGTTGGCAATGTAAAATCCATCATTGGATTCTTCTAAAATGCGCATCCTGTTCCAGGATATCTCAGTATTTGAACTGTTATACAAGATACAGTAGGATTTATGTGATGATCTTCCCACTCTACCTCTCAACTGGTGCAGTTGTGCAAGTCCGAACATCTGAGCATTATAAACAAGGATCACCGTCGCATTTTCAATGCTCACTCCCACCTCGATAACTGTGGTAGAGATGATGATGTCTATTTTTTTGTCTTTGAAATCCTGCATTATCCCATCTTTTTCTTCATTTTTCAGCTTGCCGTGCAGAAATGCAACGTTGTAATCCTTAAATACATTTTCACTCAAATCCTTATATAATTCATCTACGCTGTCTAAATTCAAATTTTCATTTTCTTCTATGAGAGGACTTACTATATAGGCTTGATGGCCCATGTCAATCTGTTTTTTTATAAAGTCGTGAACTCTGCCAAGCATCATTTTATTTATTGCAACAGTTTTTATCACTTGTCTGTCCGGCGGCAATGAGTCTATTATGGATATATCCAAGTCGTTGTACAGTATCAGAGA
>JAUNLL010000120.1:0-2161 GCA_030532275.1 Peptoniphilus sp.
ACCTTTATTATTTTTTTAACTATCCAAGGCATTATTTCCTTTGCTATTGGATATGAGCAAAAACCAGACACAGCAAAAAAAATTGCGTTTCCAATTGCACCACCTGTCGCCAATGCAGGAAATGGATAAATGTCATCATAATGCGAATTGATTATGAGTAAAGCCGCACACGCTCGCATAATATTTATAGAACAAAAATTTTTTTCTATTTGCCTTGTATCACACATTTCACACTTTTCTATCATAGTATTCTTTCACTCCATTCCACATGCTTCCCACAAAAAGCATATATGGTGCTATACATTGAGGTGTGTAGGTATTTTCTTGAAATATTGAAACTATCAAGAGTGTTGGTGGTAAAAATAAGCAAAGTGATGCTAATTTACTTCTTGTATACTTGTAGGTACTGAATGCACCTACTCCTGTTGACAATAGAAGGTAACCAAACCATGCCGTACCAACTATTCCTATTTGGTACGTCATATTAATTAAACCCGTGCCCTAAAGGATTTTGTTTGATCGCTTCTATTCCTGTTACGATCCCGTAAAAATGATTATATGTACCAAAGTCATCCGAAAAGTATGTTAAAACAACGCGAACCAATATGACAATAGAAATTATTGCCATAGAAATTATAAAAATTCTAACTATCTTAATGCTATATTTATTTAAAAGCGATTGACTTATCATACACATCATAGCTAATCCAAAGACTAATAGTCCACCTTTTCCGAATGTAAGAATCTCGCATATTAAAAAAATAATAAAAAAAAATTTTTTATTAGATGTATAAGCAATTAAACATGCAAGCGACATAAAGTAACTAAAATTTACGGGATCATAATACAAGGATACAAATCGATTAACCCAAACACCTCCAAATAAAGTCATGAAGTTTCCTGGCAATCCATCGCGATAAGCTGTATACTGCTTAGCTTTATATACCTCTAAAACTCCAATCAGTTGGTAAAATGTTTTTCCTAAAATGAACCCTATTAATCCAAAGATCACAGCCATAACAGTTATTTTTAAAAAAAAGTCTACAAACTGTTTTATCTTTGAACCACTGTTCAAATAATAACGACCAATTTCAAATACCATATAGAAGATCAGAAAATTTCTTAAATACACTACCCTTGCCGTTATTGTTCCAGAACCAATAAAGAAAAACATGAGATTCAGTATTATATATCCAAAAAATAAAAATTCACGTTTTCTAATCTTATTATTCATTATAATAATAAAATATGAAACAACAATGAATATTGTCGGAACCTGTGTGACCCAGCTTAGGTCATCACTGAAGTTATTCCCCAAACGGGCACCAATCCCAATAGAAAGATTCTGAAAAAGCAATAAGGATACTACTATCTTAGGTATTATAATACTGTTCGATTTTACTTTATTTAAATTAATATAGACAAACAAGGCAATCAATATTCCTAGCGCTATAAACATTAATGATTCAGTCACTGAAGCTATCATCATTAAAAACACAAAGAGAACAAAATATAACGACTCTTTTCTTATACTCTTAACAATCACTCGAAACCCTTCTATACTTAAAAACAAGCTTAATTATCTTAATATCATCAATAATATATCTTTTAAACATCCTTTTAGGATCTTTCACCAATCTATACAACCATTCAAATCCTATTTTTCTTATCCACCCTGGTGCTCTTTTTTGTTTTCCAGCAATAAAATCTATCGTCCCTCCTATAGAAAAAGATACTGGGATTTTATATTTGTCCATATTTTCGTATACGAATATATCTTGCTTTGGCACTCCCATTCCTACAAAAAGCATATCAGCGTTCGATTCCTTTAGGACGGTAATAATATGCTTAATCTCACTTTCATCATTTTCAAATCCGAAAGGTGGTGAGTATGTACCCGCTACCTTTAGTCCAGAATATTGTCTGCACATATTGTTAGCTGCTATTTCTGCAACACCCTCTGCAGCTCCTAGAAAAAATACTGAGTACCCCTTTTGTGCTGCTAACTCGCACAGTACTGGAACTAAATCTGAACCACATATCTTCTGCTTAAACGGTCTTTTATAAAATTTTGCGATCCATAATAATGGATGTCCGTCGACTAATAATAATTCACAACTATCACATATTTTTTTGAAATATGTATCCCTCTCTATTCTTA
>JAUNLL010000120.1:2171-2476 GCA_030532275.1 Peptoniphilus sp.
GTAATGACATGACTAATTTTTTTATTAAAAATACATTGTTCAATATACTCTATAGCCTCAATCATAGTGATATCATCTATGTATGTATTCATGAATCTTCTTCTATTTTTAGGCATTATTTTTCCCTAACCCTTCTTCTCCAATATTCCAGCATGTCCTTTATAGTTTCTTCCATTGGAACGGTCTGCTTCCATCCAGTAGCAGCTTTTAATTTCGAAACATCGCCAACAATTATCTTTTCGTCTGTCGTCCTAAACAAATTCGGGTCAATTTGTAATTGAAATTTATGACCGAGCTGTTTTTCA
>JAUNLL010000021.1 GCA_030532275.1 Peptoniphilus sp.
TGACTTTATTAAGATATAGTGATACCTTGTATTTAGAAAATATCTGTTTACATATTTAACCTATATTGTCAACTATATTAATAGATATCCGGCAGCTTGTAGTATGTATTAATATTCGAGGAGATGATTATATGAAAGGCAATTTATTTACTACGGAAATTATCCGTAAAATTGGAGTTATCACCCTTACCAATCCTCCTAAAAACTCATTCAGTAAAAGATTATTAAAAGACTTGATGGGTGTATTTAATGAATTTGAAAAAAATGATGATATTAGATGCGTTTTCTTAAAAAGCACTGGGGATCATTTTTCTCAAGGTGCAGATGCTGAAGATATAAAAAAAGCCTTAGCTGATGAAAATGAAGAAATCAAGGAAAGCTTTTCAGACTTAGGCGGCGCATTGGTAGAAAAGATCGAATCTTTCCCTAAACCGACTATAGTCTCTGCCAAGGGTCTTTGTGTTGGCGGTGCAACAGCTGTCTTCAATGCCTTTGATATAAGAATTGTTGGAGAAAGCTTTAATATTCACGATGGTGACATCTACTACGGTACTGTTGGAAGTTGGGGTATGAGCAGTTTAAGACTCCCTATGTGGATAGGACGTAATAAAATTATGGACTATATGTTTTTAAATGAGGGCTTTTCAGGTCAACAGGCTTACGAACTTGGAATAGCCAGCAAGGTTGTTGCCGATGAACTGGCAGACGGAGTAGCCTTACATTATGCTAATAAAATGTCTTTAGCCGCTCCTGTTGCAGTAAAATATTTTAAAGAATGTGTTAGAAGGGCAACCATGCCTAATCTTGAAGAACTTAGAAAGTTTGAACTGGAAGCGGCTGATGCCGTTTTTAAAACAGAGGACTCAAAGCTTGGACTGTCCCTACTTCTCAAGGGAGAACAGGCGGAATTCAAAGGAAGGTAAAAAATCACAATTCAAATAATATTTTTACCATACAAGTATAGTAGAAAACCACGGCTTAATTTAAGAACCGTGGTTTTTTTACTCATTTTCTATTTTTTAGCTTGTCTACTGCAGAGTAAACCTCTCTTGACTTCAATACTAGAAAAGATAAGAGATAGACGGCTCCAGCAGCAGCTATTGCCAAAATAAGTGCAACTTAAATCCGACCAGAGGATTTGTAAGGGTGAATACAATCTTTTACAAGACCCCCATAACTACAGATGCAGCTATTATTTTTACAAGCTCCACATATATAGATGAGTTAAAAAGACTACCTATCTTTCTTCTTGCTTTTACTATGGTAAGCCCTGCCCCTACTATAAATGATACTGTTGTTGCAAGTGCAAGACCCTCAATCCCCATTATCCTTACCAAAACTATACTTAAAAGGATATTTACCCCTACCATAATAATGGAATTAACTACAGGTATTTTTGCATCCATAATTGTATAGAAAACTCTTGATATAATTTCTCTAAAGCCCATGCCTACTATACCGAGGGAGTAAAAGGACAAAACTGTAGTCGTAACAGAAACATCTTTTTGAGAAAATTCCCCGCCTAAAAATATCAGACCTACAATAGGTTCTGCAAACAGGAAAAGTCCCACAGATGCTGGTATTACCAAAATAGCCATTGTTAATACCTCATCACCCAGTTGTTTTTTTAGACCTTTAAAATCTTTTTTAGCACCATACTGTGCCATTTGAGGGTAAACAGCCGTAACTATGTAAGTTACAACTATTGTAGAATATAGAAAACTAAATGTAGCATAAAAATTTCCACCGTTAGAGGTGGAAGGCAATAATAAAATACCAGAACTAGTATAATTACCAGTCCTGGTATTAGATCCAACTTTATGAGGACATCTTATTCTGGATGCCTTTTTTTATTATTCTTCTCTTTCCTTGGCTTCTGCTATTATTTTTTCAGCTATGTTTGAAGGAACTTCTTCATATCTTACAAATTCCATTGTAAAGGTGCCTCGTCCTTGAGTCATGGCTCTAAGGTCGATGGAGTATTCAAACATTTCGGCTTGCGGTGCTTCCGCTATGAGTATTTGGGATCCGTCGCCTTGTTGATCCATGCCCAAAATTCTGCCACGGCGTTTATTCATGTCGCCCATTACATCTCCAAGGTAGGCATCAGGAATTGAAACTTCCACTTTCATGATGGGTTCAAGCAATACGGGTTTTGCTTCTTGCATACCCTTCTTGAAAGCTATGGATGCTGCCAATTTAAAGGATATTTCGTTGGAGTCTACATCGTGGTAAGATCCATCGTATAGTACAGCTCTGAAATTGGTCACGGGATAGCCTGCCAGCACTCCCTTTTCCTTGGATTCTATTATTCCCTTTTCAACTGCGGGGAAGTAGTTCTTGGGTACTGATCCTCCGAATACTTCTTCGTCAAATTCAAATCCTTCTTCAATGGGTTCAAATCTCATCCATACATCTCCGTATTGACCTGCTCCGCCTGATTGCTTCTTGTGCTTTCCTTGAACGGAGGCTGTTCCTCTGATAGTTTCTCTGTATGGGATTATGAAGGGAATTATATTTACTTCAACTCCGAAGGTGTTCTTCAGTTTTTCAAGGATTACGTCTAATTGTACTTGTCCCAGTCCTCCAATGGTGAGTTGTTTAGTTTCTTGGTTTCTTTCGATTATGAAACTGGGATCTTCTTCTCTTAATCTTCTCAAGGATACAGACAATTTTTCTTCGTCGCCCTTGGTCTTGGGTTCAATTGCGTAGAAGAGTACGGGAGCGGGATACTTGATTCTTTTGTAAACTATCTTGTTTGCCTTGTCGCATAGAGTGTCGCCCGTTTCAGATTCTTGAAGTTTGGTTGTTGCTCCTATATCTCCTGCTTGAACTTCTTCAACTTCAAATTGTTTTTTACCTCTTATTACATAGAGTCCACCAAGTTTTTCCGATGTGTCCTTTGTTGAGTTGTAAAGAGCGGTGTTCTTAGTGATCTTGCCTGAAATTACTTTAAATATGGAGATTTTTCCAACGAAGGGGTCGGTGATAGTCTTGAAGATAACCGATGAGAAGGGCTCATCCACCGATACTTTTTTCGCTTCGCCTTCTTCCAGTCTGAAGCCCAAGTGTGCTCTTTCGTCGTCGGGTGCCGGCATGTAGTTGACTATGGTATTTAACAGGATGTCTATTCCTATTCCCTTTTCTCCTGAACCTACGAGCAGCGGAACTGCATCTCCTGACAATAGTGCAGAGGTAACTCCTCTCAAAAGGTCCTCTCTGGTAAATTTTTCACCTGAAAAATATTTTTCCATCAAAACTTCATCGGAACCTGCCACTACTTCTGCTATTTCTTCGTAGATTCTCTCTGTTGCTTTCACTTGGTCGTGAGTCAATTCAGTTTCTTGGGGTGCTCCATTGACGTATTTAAATCCCTTTTGGAAAATTACGTCTGTTACACCGACAAAGTTTTCTCCTTCTCCAATGGGAACTGAGAAGGGAACTACCTTTTTACCGAAGGAGCTTTCCAACTCTTCCATCAATTTTCTGAAGTTGACATTTTCTCCATCTATTTTATTTACGAATATTATTCTCGGCATTCCAATTTTTTCGGTGTATTTCCACATTCTTTCCGTGCCGACTTCCACACCTGATGTAGCGTCAACAACCATTAATACGGCTTCTGATGCACGCAAAGCTCCATAGGCTTCTCCGATAAAATCAAGGTATCCGGGAGTGTCAATTACATTTACTTTGTAATTTCTCCATTCCACGGGAACTATACTGGTTCCTATGGATGATCCTCTCTCCATTTCTTCCTTGGAGAAGTCGCTCAGCGTGTTTTTATCTGAAACATTGCCCAATTTTTTTGTGGCACCTGTCTGAAACAGCATAGCTTCAGTTAAATTTGTCTTTCCACTTCCGCTATGCCCTACCAAAGCTAAATTTCTAACCATCTCCGTACTGTAAACTTTCATTGATAAACCTCCTCTATGTTATTGTAAATGAGAAATCGTTTTATTGCTATATTATATCATATAAGGCTTATTTCGTGTTATTTTATTTTTTTGAGAGGTGGTAGGGGGTATTTTTGGGGTTAAAATTTCGTAAATTTAAGGAGAGCCAATTTAATATTTCGCAGTTTTCTTTGAAGTGATTTTGTGAGAATTTAAAAGAACCTTCTGCTTAGAAGGCTCTTTTTCTTTCTTTATAGTAGATAGGGGTCTTTTTCCCAATCTGTCAGCATTGTGGGATCTTCCACATTTGTGTTTCTTCCTTCAGCGGGAAGGTCCTTTGCAGATTCAGGATCTGCAGGCATTGTGGGTTGGTTAAGGTCTGCAAATCTTGCGTTGTCCTTTTTCCATTCGTCCACTGTCTTTGATTCCATGGGTGTCAAGTCAACATCTTCGATGTTTATGCCCAATGCCTTTGCCACTCCCTTTCCGTACTCGGGATCTGCTTGGTAGCAGTGTACTATGTGTCTGTACTTTATTTGCAAAGTGGAGTCGCCCATATTTCTTGCGGTGTTTTCAAATAAAACCAGTTGTTGTTCGGGAGTCATGGCTCTGAACAGTTCTCCTGGTTGAGTGAAGTAGTCGCTGTCATCTTCTCTGTAATCGTAGGTGTGAATATCTCCTCCGCCTTGTACAGGTTCGATGTGCTCATGACTGTCTGTCCAGTTGCCGTAGGAGTTGGGTTCGTAGTGGTTTTCAGAACCTAGGTTGCCGTCCACTCTCATTTGTCCATCTCTGTGGAAGGGATGGTAATTTTTCACGCCCTTGGGTGAGTTTACGGGGATTTGATAGTGGTTTACTCCCAGACGGTATCTTTGTGCATCTCCGTAGGAGAACAGTCTTGCTTGAAGCATTCTGTCGGGAGAGTATCCTATTCCCGGAACTATGTTCATGGGATTGAAGGCTGATTGTTCAACGTCTTGGAAATAATTTTCCGGATTTTTGTTTAATTCAAATTCTCCCACTTCTATTAAGGGGAAGTCCTTCTTATGCCACATTTTAGTCAAGTCGAAGGGGTTTGTTTTCATTTGATTTGCTTGTTCTTCGGTCATGACTTGTATATACATGGTCCACTTGGGATACATGCCCTTTTCTATGGCTTCGTAGAGATCTCTTTGGTGAGATTCTCTGTCCTTTGCAACTACTGTTTCAGCTTCTTGGTCTGTCAGGTTTTGAATTCCCTGTTGTGAACGGAAGAAGAATTTAACCCAAACTCTCTCGTTTTGAGCGTTGATAAGGGAATAGGCGTGTGAGGAGAATCCGTGCATATATCTGTAAGATGACGGTATTCCTCTGTCACTCATAACTATGGTCACTTGAAGCAAGGCTTCGGGAAGTGATGTCCAGAAATCCCAGTTGGTGTTGGGGCTTCTCATGTTAGTTCTTGGGTCTCTCTTGATGGCGTGATTTAGGTCTATGAACTTCTTGCCGTCTCTGAAGAAGAATACGGGTGTGTTGTTGCCAACCATGTCCCAGTTGCCTTCTTCTGTGTAAAACTTAAGAGCAAATCCTCTGATATCTCTCTCAGCATCTGCAGCTCCTCTTTCTCCTGCAACTGTTGAGAATCTGGCAAACATCTCCGTCTTTTTTCCCACTTCGGAGAATATTTTCGCCTTTGTGTACTGGGTGATGTCTTTTGTAACCGTGAATGTTCCGAAGGCTCCTGAACCCTTTGCGTGCATACGTCTTTCGGGGATTACTTCTCTTTCAAAGTGTGCAAGTTTTTCGATTAACCACGCATCTTGAAGTAGTACCGGTCCTCTTGCACCTGCCGTCATCGTGTCTTGATTTGAGTATACAGGAGCGCCTTGCCCTGTATGAAGTTGAGTATTATCTCCTCTTCTGTCGTTACGACTGGAAATTGGATCGCCCAATCCATTTTTATCCATTGGATTTTTCATTTATGCCTCCTTGTTGATGTATTATTGATAAGTTTTATCTATCTGTCCTTTGATACCCATTTTTTTGAGAATATATCCCAATTATAGGTACTCGCCAAGGAAAAAAGCTCCTTTCTTCTTTCTTAAAAAACATAGAGGTTATGAAGTTTTTTCACTCTTTATTTTATGAAAATTACATAAATATATATTTAACAAGTTAATTCTTTTTAAGCACTGCACTTTGTGATATACTACTTAAATCAAGGAGGATTAATTATGGAAAAAAAGAATTTTACTTTGGTTTCCGGATTCGCTCTTTTCTCAATGTTTTTCGGAGCCGGAAACCTGATATTTCCGCCCACTTTAGGATTATGGGTCGGATCGGGATTCATCCCTGGAATCATAGGATTTTTATTGACAGCAGTAGGACTTGTAATGTTGGGAGTAATCGCCACCACAAAGGCGGGCGGTAATCTCGAGAACATAGCCGGCAAATTGGGCAGCAAGTCGGGTTTTATCTTCGGAACTTTAGTTCTGCTTTCCATCGGACCGGGACTTGCAATTCCAAGAACTGCAGCTACTACATACGAACTTTTACAAGTGGGATTATTTGAAAATTTAAATCCCGTGCTTACTTCCGTGGTATTTTTTGCAATTGTTTTATTTTTTGTACTGCGCCCCACGGATATTGTCGACAACTTGGGATCCATACTCACTCCCACACTTATATTGTTGCTCTTGGTATTGATAGTTAAGGGAGTGGTTTCTCCTCTGTCCACCGTCATAGATACGGGCATGGAAAATGTCTTTGCCAAGAGTTTTGAAGAGGGATATCAAACTATGGATGCCTTGGCAGCTCTGGCTTTCACTTCGGTAATCATAAGCGGATATGAGCTGAAGGGAATTACCGATCTTTCCAAAATTTACAGCTTGACAGCTAAGGCGGCTTTGATTGCAGGAGCCGGTCTTTGTCTGGTCTATGGAGGCCTTATCTACATAGGCGCCACCACTTCATCCATGGGAGTTGAAAGCCTTACAAGGGTGGAACTCTTGATCTTCATGGCGGAAGGACTTCTTGGAAAAATCGGAACTGTGGCCATGTGTATAATAATGATACTTGCATGTCTGACCACTGCTATCGGGCTTACCTCCGCTTTCAGCGCCTTTTTTGAAAGAATGACAAAGGGCAAAGTCAAATATACCACTTGGGCGATAATAGCTGCTGTTTTCAGCGGATTTTTAGCGGTAAAGGGAGTTGAAACGATAGTTAAAATCTCCGTGCCCATACTTTTGATGATGTATCCGGTGTCCATAGTGCTGGTTGTTTTGAATTTGCTTGATGGAAGACCCTGCATAAAAAAACTTACCTATGTGGGTGGAGTTATAGGTGCTTTGTTGCCTACTTTATCTTCAATACTGTCTTCATTGGGAATATCTCCGGGACTTTTAGATGCCTTTTACGGTCTGTTCCCCGAAACGGTACAAGCCTTCGCTTGGATGGTGCTGGCCATAGCCTTTGCAATCATCGGCACTTTATTAGATAGAAATTAATCTGAAATGGAGAGTCAAATTGGACTCTCTATTTTTATACTTTATTCAAAAGACTGTTCTGTTTTTAATGCTATCCCGACAATCAAGTCTGTATTAAATTTCTCTCACCAGCTTTACAAAATCACAATCAAGAATTCTTTTTACCTCATAATTAAATAAACCTGTGCAAAGGATCGAGGTGTTTATAACTGTTCTCTTAGAACAAAAAAATCGGAGCTTTTAAACTCCGAATTTAATCTGCTATGATGCTTGTCTAAGATCTCTCAATATGTTTTCATTGTACAATCTGTTCAGTTGGTCCTCAGTTATATCCTGCGCTTTCACGTCTAAAACGATTCTACCCTTGCTGAGCATTATTATTCTGTCAGAATATTTTATGGCGTGTCTTAAATTGTGTGTGATCATCATCGTGGTGATTTTTTCTCTGTCTATAAGGTCCTTGGTCTTGTCCATTATCAGTTTTGAAGTCTTGGGATCAAGGGCAGCTGTATGCTCGTCCAAGAGGAGCAATTTGGGACTTTTAATGGTCGCCATGAGCAGCGATAGGGACTGTCTTTGTCCTCCGGAGAGAAATTTGACCTGTGTGGTCAATTTGTCTTCCAATCCCAAGTCCAATTCCTTTAATTTCTTTACCAAAAAATCCACGTCGGTGTATTTGAGCAGTTTTTTAAAGGTGAATTTATCTCCTTTTTTAAGGGCGATTGACATATTTTCCAATATGTTTAAGTTGGGCGATACTCCCATGGAGGGGTCTTGGTTGACCTTGCCAATGTAGACCGCTCTTTTTTCCTCGGGGAGTTCCGTCAGTTCTATATCATTGAGATTTATGGTGCCTTCGTCGTTTTTTATACTGCCGCTTATTAAATTGAATAGCGTAGATTTTCCGCATCCGTTAGGGCCGAGAATAGTCGTACATACATTTTCTTCAATGTCCAAAGAAAATTTATGGAATACTCTTTGTTCCTCGGGGGTACCCGGATAAAAAGTTTTGCTTAAATTGTTTATTGTTAACATATTTCTCTCCTAACTCTTTTTTATCATTTTGCTTAAACTCGATGCGTTGCTGACGTTGTTATATGCTATGAAAATTATCACTATCAGCGCAGTTATCAGTTTTAAGTCGTTGGGATTCAGTCCCAGGTGAATTGCAACTCCGGAAATTATTCTGTATATTATGGCTCCTATGATGGCTCTTGTGGTGTACTTGAGCTTTCTGTTGTTCCTTAAAATCGTATCTCCGATTATTATGGAGGCAAGAGCCGTTACTATCATGGATGTACCCATCTGTATGTCGGAAAAGCCCTGATGCTGTGCCATCAGAGAACCGCTCAGGGAAACCAGTGCGTTAGATAGCATAAAGCCTGATAATATATACACTTCGGGGTCCTTTCCCAGAGATTTTACAAGAGATTCATTATCTCCCGTAACTATGAGCAGGTATCCCTGTTCCGTCTTGAAAAAATAATCTAAAATCCATTTTATTATTAAAACGATTATGGCAAGTACTACCATCCTCGGCAAAAATCCGAATTTTTTAAATATTGAATCGAATTCAAAGAGAGGTACATTGCTCTTGCCGGTGATTCTCAAATTTATGGAATAGAGCATGGTCATGGTCAAAATACCTGCTAAAAGTGCCGCTATTTTTAACTTTTTGTACAATAGGTAAGTTAAAAGTCCTGCACACATTCCACCTATGAAACTGAATATAATTGCAATAATCGGATCTACTCCCCTTACCGCCAAGGTAGCAAATATGAAAGCTCCCAATGGAAAGGTTCCTTCAACGGATAGATCTGCAACGTCCAATACCTTGTATGTCAATACTACTCCTATGGCAAGTATGGAAAAAATAAGTCCCACCTCAAGTGATGATCCAAGTACCGAAATTAATCCCTTAAACATTTAGTCCTCCTAATCAACTATCTGTGCATCCTTGAATAAATCTGAATCTGCTTCTATTCCCAATGCATCAGCTGTAGTTTTGTTTACTGTTCTATTGGCTTGTGTTGAAAATATCACAGGTATTTCTGCTGGAGATTTGCCATTTATTATCTCGTCGGCGATTTTGCCTGCGCTCTTTCCAAGTTCTATATAGTCTATACCATCTGAAAACAACATTCCATTTTCAACAGGTCCCGCTTCTCCTGCGAAGGAGGGTATTTGGGCTTGCTTCAAGCTGTCAGATATTACGCTTGCTGCAGAGGATGCTAAATTGTCCTGTATGGCAACGTAGCTGTCTATCTTTGTGACTAGTGATGCCATTGCCGCCGAAACGTCGTTGGTGGTTGTGACACCTGCTTTTATAAGTTCAATTCCCAAATTTGCGGTTACTTCTTCCAATTCTTTTATTTGAGCTTCAGAGTTTGCTTCTCCCGTGGAGTACAGCACTCCCAGTTTCTTTGAGTCGGGGAACAGTTCCAAGAAATTTTTCAGTTGAGTTTCAATGGAAAAATAATCCGAAACTCCTGTCACATTTCCGCCGGGTTCTTCATTTGTATCTACAAGTTCTGCAGATTGCGGATCTGTTACAGCATTGAATATTATGGGAATATCCGTCACGGCGTTTTTTGCACCTTGAGCCGCAGGAGTGGCAATGGCATAGATTATGTCCACTGCGTCACCTTCAAATTTCTTCGCAGTTGTGGGTATCAGAGAAATCTCTCCGCTCACGTTGACCGTATTTTCCTCAACTGTGTATCCCAATGCTTCCAATTCTTCCAAAAATCCTTCTCTGGATCTGTCCAAAGCTACGTGTTGTGTAAATTGAATTATACCTACTTTTATGTTCTTTTGTCCTTCAGGTACTTCTGCTGTATTTTGTTCAGCTGTGTTGTCAGGCGCATTGTTTGCGGCATTTTCCTTTTCAGTTCCGCCCGTCGAGCAAGCCGTTAAAACAAATATAGCAACCAATAATACTAACATCTTCTTCATTATACTCTTCATCTTAATCCTCCTAACTTAAAAAGTCTTTCACTCCTTGGAAATCCAAGGGGCGAAAGACTTAACTTACACGGTACCACCCTTATTAACTCTTCGTTAAAAAGAATACTCGATTAATTAACGCATTTTTTGCGTATCTACCTACTTAATTCAATAGATATGGCACAAAAGTGTATATTAAAAATGATATTTATGACCTCTCAGCCTGGGATCACTCTCTGTGAAAACTCTCATTTTCTTTTTCTTTTGTCTTGCCTTATTAAATTAATGAGTATTATATTACAGCACCAATTTAAAGTCAAGTAGAAAAATTGAATTGTTTTTTTATTTTTTTATAGTTTTTATTTTATGATTTCGGCCCCTTCAAAGGTTGGATTTGAGAGGTCTAAGCCCAATCTGTCAGCTGTTTCACCGTTTACCAGTTTGGTGTTAACTTTATTTTCTTCCACGGGAAGATTTTTAATTTCTTCACCCTTTAGTATTTTTATCGCCATGTCTGCCGCCTGTGCTCCTTGAGCTTTGTAATTAACTCCTTGGCTCATGAGCAGTCCTCCCTTGACCTGTCCTTCTTCCGCAGAAAGGGAAGGCAAGTTTTTTTGTAACAGATTTTCAGCAACTATGGGAGCCGCATTTGCCACCAAGTTATCGGTGAGGGCAAAGAGTGCATCTATTTTTCCTGAAAGGGATGCTATGGCTTGTGTTATGTCGTTTACGTTGTTCACTCCCACTTTTTCCAAGTTCAATCCCTTTTCATTGAGAGTTTTTTCAAGTTCTTCCACTTGTACTTGGGAGTTTTGTTCCGATGTGGAGTACAATACTCCGAAGGTCTTTACATCGGGATAGAGTTTTAAAAACTCATCTATCTGTCCGCTGGGATCCACATAGTCGGTAACTCCGGTCACATTTCCCTCCGGTGCTGTCAGGTCCTTCACCAGTCCTGCTCCCACGGGATCGGTTACAGCGGAGAAGACTATGGGTGTATCGGATATGACGTTTTTCATTCCCTGTGCAGAGGGTGTGGCTATGGCGTATATCAAATCAACTTCTTCGCCCTTTAGTTTTTCCGCCAGCGTCGTTATCAAACTTATATCTCCATTTGCAGACAGATCCACTAATTCCGCTTCGATTCCCTCTTCATCAAGTCTTTCCAAAAAACCTTCCTTTGCCGCATCCAAGGATACGTGGTCGATGAATTTCACAACGCCTATTTTCACGGTGTCTGAACTTTCTTCTACTTCCACTGTATTACTATCATTTTGTGCGGTGTTTTCTTCAACAGTCTTTTCTGTGCTAGTGTTTCCTTGACAAGCTACTAAACTCAACATCATCAACAACAAAACCAATATTCTTTTCATTTTTTCCTCCAAAGTTTTATTTGTTAGAAATTTCAGCAATCCCTTTATAAATCTTTATAATAAAAAAACCTTCGTCATATAGGACGAAGGATTCGCGGTACCACCTAAATTTATAATCAAAGATTACCTCATTAGAGTCTAACAACTCTTAGCCTGCGATAACGGGGGCATCCGAGAAAGCCTACTATTATTTCAGCTCACCTGCCACAGAGTGAATATTACATACTTCCTTTTATGTCGGCTTTCACCTTCTCCGACTCTCTAAAATAAAATTCCATATCTTTCTCTCTGTCGTAGCATTTAACTTTAATATATCTTAAAGGGTATATTTTAAAATGTCAAGCATATTTTTGAAAAATTTTTGTTATTTTAAATTTTAAGGCAACCATGTGTTTAATTCGAAATGCGGCTTGTCCTGATAGTTTCTAAAGTAGTATCCCGGTTTCAGTCCCACTTCTTTGCCGATTAAGGCACATCTTCTGAAAAATTCCTCATCTCCGTAGGGATCATCTCCGATTTTTGCTATGTCAAAGGCTCTTCTCTTCGTGTGCTTGCTATTCTTGGTCCAAGTGACTATGTTGCCCGGCTGACTTCTTCCCAGCGCATAGAGTTGATCCTGCCTTGCCTGTGTCCTGTAAGTTTCCGTTATCTTCACCGGCAGTCCTTCTTCTGCGCATCTTTGCAAAAATAAAGTCGCCAATTCTCTCGTCTTGGGGCTCAGTTGTTCCAAGTCGGAAACTACTTCATACTCATTCGCCACGGGAGGATATGTGCCACAGTCAAAGAGTAGTAAGGAAACTCCCGTTTTGTGAAAGAGGACAAAGATCGCAAGAGCGACGATTAGTAATGCAAATATACGCTTTAATAATTTAATCATAATATCACCAAGTAATATGTTAACAAAAAATTTTTAAAACTTTATTAAGAGAAAATTAACTTACTATAACAACGGATTTTCTCCATGAGTTAATAAAGGTCTTTAACTCTTGGCTGTTTAGAGATTAAAGACCTTTGCATTTTAAATCCTATTTTTATTTTCTTCTGTAAATATTTGCGAAATGCCTTTTATGCTCCGATCTTTCGTGCATGGCCTTTATCCTTTCAGCGATGTCCTCGTCGATTTTTTCGCCGCGAATGTATGCGTTTAAGTCGGTATAACTAAATCCCATTTCACTTTCGTCGCTTTGATTTTCAAAAAGTCCCGCTGTGGGTACCTTGTCTATTATCCTCTGAGGGATGTTCAACGCTTTGGCAAGGTCATAGACTTCGTCCTTTAAAAATTCGGCAAGGGGAATTATATCGGCTCCGCTGTCCCCGTACTTGGTGAAGTATCCTATATAGAATTCCGATGCGTTGGAGCATCCTGCCACCAAGTAATTTCTGTCCTGTCCATAGTAGTAAAGGGTCATCATCCTAAGTCTGGGCTTGATATTGGATCTCGCCATGAGTTTGTCTGAAACGAAGGAACTCTTTAAGTATTCATCAAAGACCTTGGACATATCCACCCTTTCTATATTCAGTCCTATGCTTTGCGCCACAAGCCTTGCGTCCTCTTCGTCCCTTTCATCGCTGTGAATGGGCATTATAATCCCAAGGGCATTTTCTCCAAAGGCCCTTTTGGTCAAGCCCGCCACTACGGCGGAGTCAATTCCTCCGCTAAGTCCGAAGACCACGCCCTTGGCACCTGCCTGTGCAGCACTTTCTCTCAACCAATTTACTATATCTTTTATTTCTCTTTCCATTAAGTGACTCCTTCTATGGGTATATAATCTTTCCGTTTTTGCAGGGTAGAATTTCATCTCCTATGCTCTTTATTTTAACAGTCCCCGCTGTGATATCCATGAGTTCCTTGGCTAAAGTTTCATCGCCCTTTTTATTGTGAATTTCAAGGGTTACACTTTCTAAAAACTCCTCTTTTAAAATCCTGTATTCCCTGTTCATGAGATAGTTGTTAATAGTTCCGTGATGGGTGTAATCGTAATTTACCGAAAGTCTTTCATATTCCTCCATGTCCACGATCACAGAGCTGTCCACTGCGATTTTAGCGCCCTTGGAATAGGCTCTTACCAGTCCGCCTGCTCCCAACAGTATGCCTCCGAAGTATCTCGTCACCACCACGCAAACATCGGTCAGATCTTCCTTTTTCAGCACTTCCAATATGGGCACGCCTGCAGTACCTGACGGTTCGCCGTCATCGTTGTACCTCTGTATCATCTTGTCCTCTCCTATGATGTAGGCGCTGCAATTATGTGTGGCATCCCTATGCTTTTTCTTTATCATGTCGATTTTTTCCAAGGCTTCTTCTTCACTTTGCACTTTGAATCCGTAGCCTATAAATCTGGATTTTCTCTCAATAAATTCGTCACTACCATCTTTTAAAAGGCTTCTATACATGATTTATCACATATTCCTTGTATCTCTCATATTCATCATCTCTCAAGACAACTCTCAATTTAGTGCCTTCTTCAACATATTCCAAATCTTTGTACTTGTGATTGTCGAGTATTTCCGACAGCACATCGGATCTGTCGTATCCTATTAAAAGCTCCACGTCATAAAATTTATCCGACAGACTTTCCTCAATGGCATAGAGCAGTTCGTCCAAGTTCTCATCTTTTTTTGCGGAGATGTAAATTCTGTTTTGGTCGTACCTGGGATTGACTGGGAATTGCCTACTCTGCACTCTGTCCATCTTGTTAAAGACGGTGATTATCTTCTTGTCCTTTATGCCCAACTCCTGCAGTATGTCCGTGGTTATCTTGTACTGTATCTCAATGTCTTCACTGGATGCGTCTATGACGTGCAGTATCAAGTCTGAATACTTGATTTCTTCCAAGGTGGATTTAAAGGCTTCTATCAATTTCGTCGGAAGTTTTGAGACGAAGCCTACGGTATCGGATATTATGAAGTCCATGCCGTTGGGCAATTTCGCCCTTCTTGAGTTGGGATCGAGGGTTGCAAAGAGCATATCCTTTGTAAATACGTCCTTTGAATCGCTTTCCTTGAGCCTGTTCAAGATGGTGGATTTGCCTGCGTTGGTGTAGCCCACCAGGGACACCGTGCTTATCTTGCTTTTATTTCTGTTGGATCTCATGACCTCTCTTGTCTTTTCCAACTTTTTCAACTTTGCCTTTATGCTGTCAATTTCCCTTAAAAGTCTACGTCTATCAGTTTCTATTATCTGCTCTCCAGGGCCTCTTGTACCGATTCCGCCGCCCGTTCTCGACCATCCGTCAATACCCAAGAGCCTTGGTAATTGATACTCCAACTGTGCCAGTTCCACCTGTAATTTGCCCTCATAGGTGGAAGCCCTCTGTGCAAATATATCCAGTATTAAATTAGTCCTGTCGAGAACCTTTACCTTCTTGTCAAAAAAATCTCTCCCGTCATTAAAGGTCTTTTCCAAGTTTCTCACTTGAATTCCCGACAGTTCGTCGTTGAAGATGACCAGGTCGATATCCAAGTTGACCAGCATATCCTTGATCTCCTTGACCTTGCCCGCACCTATCAGGTACTTGGGATTGAATTTTTCAAGGTTTTGAGATACCACACCTCTTACCTCCGCTCCTGCGGCAACAGTCAAATCCTCCAACTCTTCTAAAGACGTGTGCATGCTGTAAGGTCTTGCACCTAAATCCGTTGCAACTATTATAGCTTTTTCCATTTCTTTATCTTTAATATTTTCCATAGTTCAATTATACCATAGGTTTTATTTGAAATTTCTCACATATACACATCTTTTAAAATAGATTTGCTTTACTTTGTTATAATGATATTGGAGGTAAATATGCAACATAAAAGAAAACACTTTAAAAGTCCATTATTGAGAATATTTTTGCTTTTGACAGTCCTTCTGTCCCTCGCTTTCATCTACCTTTACATATCCCTTGGCGATGTCAGAGATATAGATTTTGGAGATTTAGAATACAGATACGATATTGTCGTCCCCCTTGAAGAAATACCCATGTCCTTGCAGAACTCTTTTATCGCCATAGAAGATCACAGATTCTATAAGCACAAGGGCGTTGACCTAGTGGCAATCATCGGCTCATCTGTCGACAATATTAGGGCAAAATCCATAGTCAGAGGCGGCTCCACCATCACTCAACAGCTGATAAAAAACTTGTATTTAACTCCTGAAAAAAGTTTGAAACGAAAGATACAGGAGGCCTACCTAGCCATAAAATTGGAGAAAAAACTGGAAAAGAAGGATATTTTAGAAATTTATTTAAATACGATCAATTTAGGCAAAAATACCCGAGGAGTTGCAGCCGCATCTAAGAGATATTTCAATTTGGATGTTAGGAAATTAAATCTTCCACTATCGGCTCTCATAGCATCAATAACAAAATCTCCCTCCTATTATTCTCCCATAAAATTATTGACGGAGGACGGGGAGGGAAAGATTGACGAAGTGATCATAGAGGGCAAAAAATACAAGGTATTCATCAACGAAAAGGCTTTGGAAAGGCAAAAAACAGTGTTGTTCAGACTTCATCAATTGGGGTATATTGGTACTGAAGAGTACGAAGGTGCACTGAACTATTCCGTGGAAAATAGAATAAATGTCAATTTTTCAGAATAGTCTATTTAGAAAAGAGTATTGAAATGAATAAAAAATTATCACGAAAGATCAAACTTGTAAAATTTGTGGGATATGCTACAAAAAACACTATAAGAATAGGCAAAATCGCCCTTGCCCTGCGCAGAATTAAGAAAAATAAATCTAAATAATTTCGTAAAACACAGCTTTTTACATAACATAATTCATGCAACAAAAAAGGTGGACTTCACAATATCCACCCTTTTGTTGCTGTTTTTTATGCTTATTTTTCAGTGTCCTCTTGAGAGGATTCAACAGCTTCCTGTGTTGAGCCCTCCACTTCAATGGCCTCTGCAGGCTCATTGTTTCTGTTCACAATATCCATGAATTCCTCTCCTGTGATGGTTTCCTTTTTCAGGAGAAAGGCCGATATTTCGTGAAGGAGATTTATGTTTTCCTTCAATATGTTTATCGCCTTTTCATGGGCTCTGTCTATGATTTTCTTCACTTCGGCATCTATTTTCGCTTCCGTTTCCGATGAACAGCTCAAGGAACTATCTCCACCGAGGTACTTGTTCGTTTGAGTTTCAAGGGCGACGAAACCGAATTCCTCCGTCATGCCAAATCTCGTTACCATGGCTTTGGCTATCTTGGTAGCTTGTTGTATATCGTTGGAGGCTCCCGATGTTCTCTTGTTAAAAATCAACTCTTCTGCCGATCTTCCTCCCGTGAGTGTCACTATTTTATTGAAGAGATCTTCACTGGACATGAGGAATTTTTCCTCTTCATCCACCTGCATGGTGTAACCCAGGGCTCCCGATGTTCTGGGAACTATGGTTATCTTGTGCACAGGTGCCGAATCCGTCTGTTTGGCGGCTACCAAGGCGTGGCCAACTTCGTGGTAGGCAATTATTTCCTTTTCCTTTGGAGAAATAACAGCATTCTTTCTCTCGTATCCTGCAAGAACAACTTCCACGGATTCTTCAATATCCCTTTGGGTCATTTTATCTCTGCCTTCTCTCACGGCTCTCAATGCCGCTTCATTTACCATGTTGGCAAGATCCGCTCCCGATGCTCCTGCTGTGGCCTTTGCTATTTGTTCATAATCTATATCGTCATCTTTTTTTATTTTTTCGGCGTGAACCTTCAGTATTGCCGTTCTTCCTGCTAAGTCCGGAAGTTCAACGGGTACTCTTCTGTCAAATCTGCCCGGTCTTAAAAGCGCAGGGTCGAGAGTTTCGGGTCTGTTTGTAGCAGCCAGTATTACAACTCCGTCCTTGCCCTCAAATCCGTCCATTTCCGAAAGCAGTTGGTTAAGTGTCTGTTCTCTTTCGTCGTTGCCGCCGATGCCCATTCCGTCACGCTTTTTACCTATGGTATCTATCTCGTCGATAAATACTATACAGGGCGCTTTTTCCTGAGCTTGTTTGAAGAGATCTCTGACCTTTGCGGCTCCCAAACCTACGAACATCTCCACGAATTCAGAACCCGATATGGAAAAGAAGGGCACATTGGCCTCTCCTGCCACTGCCTTGGCAAGCAAGGTCTTACCTGTTCCGGGCGGTCCTACGAGCAAGGCTCCCTTGGGCAGTTTCGCTCCTATATTGGTATATTTCTTGGGATTGTGCAAAAAGTCCACAATTTCCGTCAAGGCTTCCTTGGCTTCGTCCTGTCCTGCCACATTTTCAAAGGTTATTCCGTCTGTGGATTGGACATAGATTTTTGCATTGCTCTTGCCGAAACTCATGGGACCTACTCCGTCACCGCCAAATCGCTTCATGACTATCTTTGAAAAGATCCACCATACGACTACCAACATCAGCACCGTGGAGCCGAAGGATATGATCATGCCCACGAAGGGATTTAATTCAGGCGGATATTCTCTGTCAAACTGAATTCCCCTCTCATGTAAAAAGTTGGGAAGATTGGGATCGTTAAAGCTGGAAGTCTTGTATTTTTTTGCTTCGCTTCCCTCTCCCACTTCGAAGAGTATTTCCTTTTCAAGGACATGGACCTTTGACATATTGCCCTTGTCTGCAAGATCCAAAAATATGCTATAATCTACAACTTCCACGTCAGTGGGGTTGATGATTTTTTGCCTTGTCAAGTAGGGTACTGAAAACATCAAAATTATCGCCAGTATATAGTATATTATCATGGGATTGTTGTTAAAATTTCCTGAACCTCGTTTATTATCCCTTTTGTCCTTTTCTTTTTTATCATCATCAAAAAACAACTAAACACTTCCCTTCACAATAAAATAAATTTAATCATGCAAAACATGTTATTTAATTATAAATACCCCTTTTGTAAATTTATTCACGCAAAAAATAAAGTAAACCTCTATGGGTTTACTTAAATTTCTCTTCTATTTTTCATGGCTGTGGTTATGGTCAGCTCGTCATAGTATTCCAAATCTCCGCCCACGGGAAGTCCGTATCCTATCCTTGTGACCTTTATGGGGATCTGCTCCAAGGCTCTGGCTAAAAACAGCGCCGTGGTTTCTCCGTCAACTGTGGGATTGGTG
>JAUNLL010000121.1:0-1484 GCA_030532275.1 Peptoniphilus sp.
TGTACGGTGGTGTGAGAGGTCGGCTAATCAATTAATGGTTAGCCTCCTACTCGATGTGAAGATTTTTAAAAGATTTTGGAATAAACCTTATCCAGAGATTTTATTTAGTCATGTTGTGGAAAAATTCAGAGCATTCCTGACAAATAGATATAGAAACCATGTATTGTAATACGAGGTTGGATTTTGTAGAAATAAATGAGTACATTGAAAAATTAAAATTGTTCATATGGGCCATGGTATTCTCATATATCATCTATACTGTGTAAGTTTATTAAGTAGTAGATTACAATAAAGGTAATTAATAGAAGTTGTAATGTTTATTGAAAAAGGAGAAGATAGAGGATGGATGATTTTTTGTTGAGTTTCTTTTATCCAATGATGCTAGTCTTGGCTGAGATATTAGTAAAAGAGATTATTAAATTATGGGAAAATCAACTAAAAAAAAATCGGATCCTGGCTCAGCATGAACGCTGGCGGACACTTTTATACATGATGAAAGTAAGATAAATATAAGTCTATAAGTCTGGATTTCAGAGATAGAGATTTTTATAATATGAACTTTCATACTTCTAGAATATTGTGGCTGGTAAATCCACTTTAAAATATAGAAAGAACTTTGTATCTTCACTTCATAATGCCACAGAACTTTTTATAAAGCAGCTTATGCTTAATACAGGAGATCATGAGGTGTATAAAAGAGTAACTAAGAAAAAGATCCTGATGGTAGTTTATAGATAGCAATGGATACAGAGCCGGATTTGAATGACTTTTTGCAAAATTGTCACAAGATGATGTGGAATAATATCGTTCACAAAGCTATAATGTCATCTGTAAGAAGGCCTCGAGTTTGTTTAATACATATTATTCCACACGCCCTGATGATCAATCAATTATAAGTGATGCGTTAGAGACATTAAGTGATTTGCGAAATAACGAGACACATTTCTTTATTGATAAGTGGACATTTTTGACGGAGAGCAAGTTTCAGAAGTTGTACAATTGAAGACGAATCGTGCAAAGCGAGCGAATTGTACGAAGTCATGTTAGAAATGTTGTTGGAACGATTATCTCAGAAAAGTGGGAAGACGAAAAGGTACTGATTATTGAGGATTAACGTTGGGTAAAAAGAGGATATTTGGATGAAACGAATAGAAGAAGTATATCATTATACATCTCCGGAAGGGTTACTTTCCATACTTGTAAATAAAACATTGCGATTTACGGACTGTCAATTTTTTAATGACAAATTAGAATATATTTATATAAGAAAACCATTGAGTGATGCGATTGGCAAGATAAAAAATAAATTATGGAACAAAGATCTGATAGAAGATATAGACGATTGGTTGACTGAAAAATATGAGGTGGCATGTTGTTCAAGGAAAATGAAGATGCGATATTACGTTTTTTGCACCTCAGTAAAAGCAGATTCTTTAAATATGTGGAACTATTATTTAAAGAATGGAAAGTATCAAGGATATAAT
>JAUNLL010000121.1:1494-2450 GCA_030532275.1 Peptoniphilus sp.
CTTGCCATATCATTGAAAAAAATGCAATATTATATGGAGAGTTTGGATTTAACGGATTGTGAATTTTGGCAAGGCAAAGTAATGTATTCTTTTTCTGAACAGGCAGAATATTTGATTGATTATATACGAAAGATTGATTATGAATTATATTGTTGCAGAAAAGAGGCAAAGACAGTAAATGACAGTTATGCTATGTTATTGGACGCACAGGAGGAAATTATTGAAAAAATAGAATTCTGTAGATTGTTTTTTAAATCAGAAGCTTTTTCAAATGAACAAGAATATCGATTTGTACTGAAGATTCCTGAGTATATCAACAAAACTGAAATTTTTGTACAGGGATTCATGATAAAAGAGGGTGTATTTACACCGTATTATGATTTAAAGATAAATGAGAATATTATCGAAAATATTATGATTTCTCCAATGTTGGAGAAAGAATTAGCGAGGAAAGGATTGGAAATATTTTTGAACAGGCAGCAAATGGATAATATCAACATAAATGAATCTAGAATTTTAGTTAGATATTAAAAAGATAGATAATGACTATTTTACAGAATTTTTATTTCCAGATTACCTTGGAACCCTATAAAAAAGATAATACATAAAAATTATATAAATGTACAACCAGAGGATGCTTCTAAATCATATCATTATGGACTATTCGATTCATGATGCGATTGAAGCTGGTTTTAATCACGTAGTATTTATCATCTGAAAGGATATTAACGATATTCCAGATACTCTGTCGGAAGGCCGGACAAAACTGTGGGGAACGGGGCAGGCTGTGCTTGCAGCAAAGAAGGTTATTAACCCTCCGTTTAAAAAGAGTAGTTTTGCCTTGCCATGTATTCTGTTGTGATAAAAATATTGTTTCTTCCTTGCCTGGTGATTATAATAAAGGTATAGACGAAGCGAAGACTGAGTTTTTGATAAGGATGTAAGGACGGTGGTTT
>JAUNLL010000122.1 GCA_030532275.1 Peptoniphilus sp.
CTCCATCCCCTACCGGATACCTACATATAGGGGGTTTAAGAACGGCACTTTATAGTTATTTATACGCAAGAAAAAATAAGGGGAAATTTTTACTTCGCATTGAAGATACGGATTTAAAAAGAAATTCCAAAGAAGCGACTGAAGCGATACTTGAAGCATTTAAATGGTGTGGTTTGGATTATGATGGCGAGGTAGAATACCAATCAGAACGCAATGAAATTTATAAACAATACAAAAGAGCCCATAAGAGAAGATTCTTCTCAGAAGAATACAGGGAAAGTCATCGATTCAAAAATACTTTTGCTGTTACTCTTTATGGCTCTTTTATTTATTGCCATAGTAATTAAACTTTTATATATAAATATAGTTCAAGGAGAAGAGTTGACTAGAAAGGCTCTTAACCAATTGACCAGAACGGAAATCGTACAAGCCGACAGAGGTATCATATACGATAGAAATAAAAGGGAGTTAGCTGTAAATGTAACTAAGGGCAATGCCTACTACAACATGAATTTTGACAAGGACGATTACAAGACGACAGCTGAATTCAACAAGTATGTGGAGGAAACCGTAGAGGAAGATTCCAAGAAGATAGCGGCTGTTTTGGAAGTGGAGCAATCGGAAGTCAAGGATCTGCTCAAGGGAAAGAAGATTGTGAGGATTGCTGCTAATTTGTCCAGAGAAAAGGCGCTGGAGCTAAGGGATTTAAAAATTCCCAATTTATCTGTGGAGGATGTCACCAGAAGGTTCTATCCCTACAACAACATGGCATCAAACCTAATAGGTTTTGTAAATGACGAAGGCACGGGAGCCTATGGAATAGAGGCTAAGTACGACGAAGAGATGTCTGGTATCGCAGGCAAAAATATCTCCATAAAGAACAACCTGATGAATCAAATACCCTTGACCGATGAGCAAAACTTCGCACCCAAGGAAGGATTTAATCCGGTACTGACCATAGATGAGACCATTCAGCATTTTGCGGAGAGAGCGGCAGAGGATGCAAGGGCGAATCACAGCGCAAAAAGAGTGTCCATAATAGTTCAAAACACCATGACTTCGGAGATACTGGCCATGGCAATCAGTCAATCCTACGACTTAAACAATCCCAAGAAACCCGTCAGCGATGAACAGGAGGAACTCTGGTTAAATCTTGATGAAAAAGATGTAGCTGATGAGTGGTTTAGGAATTGGAACAACTCCTGTGTATCATCTCAGTACGAGCCGGGTTCCACATTCAAACTGATAACTGCTGCTGCGGCAATTGAAGAAAATACAACGAATCCACAAAGGGAATATGTCTGTCCCGGAGTAATAGATGTGGGGATTAAAATAAATTGTACCTCTCAAAACAGAGGAGCGACGAGCATGGAACAAGCCATGGCAGAGTCCTGCAACATAACCTTTGTAAAAATAGCGCAGGAACTGGGAAGAGAGAAATTTTTAAAATACCTGAGATCCTTCGGTTTCGGTTCAAAGACGGGCATAGATTTGCCTGCAGAAGCCAAGGGAACGATACCTGAAGGCATAGAGGCCATATCGGGAGTAAGACTTGCCACCATGTCCTATGGACACGGTGTTGCAGTCACGCCCATTCAATTGATAAATGCAGTTTCGGCCATAGCAAACGGAGGCAATCTAAATGAGCCTAGAGTTGTGGACAGATTTGAAGATAGAAACGGAAATATAATTCAAAAATTTAAGACCATGACCCTAAGAAAGGTCGTGTCTGAATCCACCTCTGAAGTGGTCAAGAAACTGATGAGGAAAGTAGTTGAAGAAGGAACGGGTAAAAGAGCGCAAATTCCCGGCTATCAAGTGGGAGGAAAGACGGGTACTGCAAACGTGGTATCCAAGGACGGAATAGGATATGAAGAAGATGCCTATATATCTTCCTTTGTCGGTGTGGCGCCGCTAAATGACCCCAAGATAACGGTGCTTGTCATTGTGGAAGAACCCAAGGGAGATTTCTTCGCATCCACAGTAGCTGTTCCCGCTGCGAAAACTGTCATTGAAGATACTTTAAAATACATGGAAATTCCCAAGACCGAAGAAATAAACGAAGAGGAATCTGCAGGACAGGTCACTGTACCCAACGTGAGAAATCTGCTTTTATCTGATGCTGGAAAGGCTCTTGTGGATTTGGGATTGACTTTTAACACCAACTCCGATAACATAACTGACGTTTCCACCGTTATGCGACAAAACCCCTCTGCAGGAGTGGTGGTAAAGGCAGGAAGCATAATAGATTTATACATCAATGAAAATGACGGGGACGAAAAAGTAATGCCTAATTTAGTAGGCAAAAAAATAAAGGACTTAGAAGGTATTTTAAAAGACCTCAATATAAAATATAATATCTTAGGAAGTGGAGAAGTTATTTCTCAATCCATAAAACCGGGATCGAAATTTGACGAAACCTCGGTGCTGGAATTG
>JAUNLL010000123.1 GCA_030532275.1 Peptoniphilus sp.
TACTTTTTGGGAAAAACTTAAATAAAAATATAATTTACGATATTATAAACTCCTTGGATAATATTTCTAAGTCCGCCTATGAAACAGATCCCTATATCATAATGAAAAAAGCCTGCAAAGCTGCAGTGAAAGCAGGAGATAAATTAAGTCACTTAGAAATAGAAAGTCTGATTAAGCAACTGATAAATTGCCAAAATCCATATACATGTCCTCACGGACGACCGACTGTTATTAAAAAAAGTAAGTATAATTTTGAAAGAATGTTCCTAAGGGAGTAATCACATGGATAATTTATTAATAATAACCGGTCCCACGGGAGTGGGGAAGAGCGAATTATCTCTTGAAATTGCAAAAAAATACAACGGAGAGATAATTTCAGCAGATTCCATGCAAATCTATAGAGGAATGGATATAGGAACTGCTAAGATTGATACCGATAAAACAGATATAAAACATCATTTAATCGACATAGTAAATCCTGATGAAAATTATAGCGTTGCAGAGTTTCAAAAAAGCGCTAAGAATTTAATAAAGAAAATTAACGAATCAGGAAAACTGCCCATTATTGTGGGAGGTACAGGACTGTATATCAACTCCATAGTATATGAATTGGATTTTCAAAATGTTGAAATGGATTTTGAATATAGAAAATTTTTAAATGATCAATATAATGAAAAAGGATTGGATTATCTTTATGAGCGCTTAAAGGAATTAGATCCGGATTCAGCCTTAAACATTGACAGGCAAAACAAAAATAGAGTGATCAGAGCCTTAGAAATCAGCAGGTATTCTAAAAGAAAAACTTCTGATTTAAGAAAAAAGAATGAAGATTATAATCTGCTCTATATAGGATTGTACATGGACAGAAAATTGCTATACGATAAGATCGATAAAAGAGTTGATGACATGATTGAAAAGGGATTGCTCAAGGAAACAAAGTCAATAGTAAAAGAAAACTTTGATCTTGATTACAATAGTTTAAAGGCAATAGGATATAAGGAAATAATAGCCTATTTAAAAGGCGAATACGATTTTGAGGAAGCTATCAGATTGATAAAAAGAAATAGCAGGCGATATGCAAAAAGACAGATCACTTGGTTTAAAAAAGATGATAGAATAAATTGGATTGATAAAAATTCAGATGACTTTAAAGAAAAAATACATGAATTAATAGGAGCAAAATTTGGAAAATTCTAAAATAAAAGATGATATAAAAGGACAAATAAAAAATTATTATGAAATAAGTGGTGAAATATATGATTATGTTGAAGAATGTGAAAATTCTTTAGAAAGTAAATTCAAAGACAGAAGATATATAAGTCAATATAATCAAATTAAGATTTTGAACGCAATGCAGAAATGCAAACTCCAAGCAGCGGATTTTAACTGGACCACGGGATACGGATATGGAGATATCGGTAGAGAAAAAGTGGAGCAGATTTACAGCGAAGTCTTTAATAGCGAAGATGCCTTGGTAAGACCCAATATTGTAAGTGGAACGCATGCCATATCTATTTCCTTATTTTCAAATTTATCCAAGGGTGACCACCTTTTATCTATAACAGGCACGCCCTATGATACATTGCAAAAAGTAATAGGAATTAGGGGAGAGGCACAGGGAAGTTTGTTTGAAATGGGTGTTGAGTATTCAGAAATACCCTTGATTAACAATAAAATCAATATTGCAAAAATTGATGAAAACATCAAAGACAATACAAAAGTAATAGCATTGCAAAGATCGACCGGCTATTCCGATAGAAGAGCTCTTACCATTAGCGAACTAAAGGAAGCCATAGAATATGTAAAATCCAATTATCCTCATATAATTGTATTTGTGGATAATTGCTACGGAGAATTCACCGAAATATACGAACCTACTGATGTAGGTGCCGATTTAGTGGCAGGCTCTTTAATAAAAAATCCCGGAGGAGGTTTGGCCTATGCAGGTGGATATATCGCAGGAAAAAGCAAACTGATTGAAAGGGCTGCAAATAGGCTTACTGCACCTGGAATAGGTAAGGATTGCGGATTGAGTTTTGGAATGACAAGGCAAATATTGCAAGGTCTGTTCATAGCACCTAAGGTAGTGGAAGATGCTTTAAACTCCGCTTTATTGTTTTCTGTTGCCTTTGAAAAAATGGGATATAGAACCGTCCCTAAATCCACAGATGAAAGATCCGATATAATTCTTGCAATTGAGTTAAAGGATCCGGAATTACTGAAACTATTTTGTAGAGCAATACAGGAATCATCTCCTGTCGACTCCTTTTTTACTCCTGAACCCTGGGATATGCCCGGATATGAAGACCAGGTAATAATGGCTGCAGGAGACTTTATAGAGGGTTCTTCCATTGAACTTTCAGCCGATGGACCGCTGAGAGAACCTTACATGGTGTATTATCAAGGAGGATTGACATATTATCATGCTAAA
>JAUNLL010000124.1 GCA_030532275.1 Peptoniphilus sp.
AAGCAAAAAAATCAGAAAAAGTAATAGCTTAAAAAATAAAACTCGGATATATCCGAGTTTTATTTTTTAAATAATCTTACAGATCCATTTTAGTTTTTATAAATGTTCCGTTTTCAAGTTCGCTAAAGGCGTGTATAAGCTCTTCTCTTGTGTTCATAACTATGGGGCCGCCCCAAGCTATTCCTTCGTTAAGTGGAGGTGATGCCATCCATACTATTTCAACGTCTTCTCTTGCTGTTATTTCCACTTCTCCTTCAGATAGCAACAGGTCTGTTTTTTCATCTACATCTTCTCCGTTAAGAGTGATTTCTCCGAGCAGAGTAAATAGGTGAGTGGTGTAGCCTTCCTTAGTATCAAGTGTTACTTTTCCGCCTTTTTTCAAGTTTATTACAAAGTAATCAAGTGGATTGTGCTTGGGAGTGTAGCCTTTGTGTTCTCCGTATTCTCCGCTGAACACTTTTATACGAGCATCTCCAAGTTCAAAGTTTGCCACATCTTCTTCAGATAGTTCTTGATAGAAGGGGTCGACCATTTTTTCCTTTTGAGGAAGATTCAACCACAGTTGCAGTCCCAGAAGTCTTTTTTCTTCTTGGAAAGTTTCCGAGTGCATAATTCCCGATCCTGCAGTCATCCATTGTATCATGTTGGGTCCTATGGTTTTTTCATTTCCCATGGAGTCCTTGTGTGTGATATGACCTTGTGACAGGTAGGTGATGGTTTCAATTCCTCTATGAGGGTGTGTGGGGAATCCCGCTTTATAGTCGTCATAATTTGTTGAGTCGAAGCTGTCAAGCATTAAAAATGGATCGTGGCTTTTGGTTGTATCATGACCAAGTACCCTTACTAAACTTACGCCTGCGCCGTCAACGGCACGGAATCCTTTTACTCTTTTTAAAATTTTTGATTTCATATTATTTTCCTTCCAAACTTAATATTTAAAAAACAATTATTTACCAATGAATACTTGTTCATGCTATCTATACCCATTTATTTTAATCTTAAAAGTTTGATAACTAAGAAGGAATTTTATGCTACAATATCTATAATAAACGTTAAAGGAGAGAATCATGGTACTTTTATTTGTGGCAATTGTCTTGATTCTTGCGCTGTTTGCAGTGAATTTATCTTCAAAATCCGGAGTGCCTTCGCTTTTGCTTTTCTTAATATTGGGAATTACAAGCGGTCTTTTTGGAGTGGAGTTTAACGACTATGAGATTGCCGAAAATTTTGCGACTTTGGCTTTGCTCGTAATCATGTTTTACGGTGGTTTCGGTACCAATTGGACGATGGGAAAGCCCGTTGCTAAGGAGGCTATTGTTTTAGCGTCCTTAGGAGTTGTTACAACTGCACTGCTCACAGGGTGGTTTGTGCACATATTTTTTAAATTTCCTCTTATTGAAAGCATGCTTTTGGGTTCGATTGTGGGCTCCACAGACTATGCATCCGTGTCTAATATTCTAACTTCAAAGAATTTAAACTTAAAATACAATAGTGCATCTCTTTTGGAGCTGGAGAGCGGTTCCAATGACCCGACGGCATATACTATGACTATGCTCTTTTTATCTATTTTGTTGGGTGATGATATATCCATTCCTATTTTGATTTTAAAGCAGGTAGTTATTGGACTTTTAATGGGATTTTTGCTTGCGAAGATCGTGAGCAAGTTGCTTGAAACTATAAGTTTTCAAAAGGACGGTCTTTCAATAGTCTTTATGGCTGCTGTTGCGTTGCTGACCTATTCCTTAACTAATGTAATGGGTGGAAATGGATACCTGGCTGCTTATATTTTTGGAATAATAATCGGAAATAAATCCTTCATAGGAAAGAAGGACGTGGTATTTTTCCTTGACGGCTTCACTGAATTGATGAGTATAGGATTGTTCTTTTTGTTGGGATTGTTGGCGGATCCTGCAAGTATTATGAGGTATCTGCCCATATCCTTTGTGATAATGCTCTTTATGACCTTCATAGCAAGGCCTGTTTCCGTGGTAGGACTTATGTTTCCCTTTAAACTCAAAAAAACTCAGTTGGCAGTATTATCTTGGGCAGGTCTTAGGGGAGCTGCTGCCATTGCCTTTGCAATAATGGCCATAAATCAAAGTCAAGGGCGCAACATATTGAGTATCGACGTGTATCACATCGTTTTTGGGATATGTTTTTTGTCGTCATTGTTACAAGGTTCATTTATGGAATATATATCCAAGAAGTCTGACATGATCGATCCCAGCGATACCGTACTTAAAACCTTTAATTTCTACTCTGATAAAAGTGATATAAACTTCATAAAGACAGTTGTAGATGAAGGAAGCGATTTGGCAGGGAAAAAGGTTAAAGATTTGAATATGAGTTTTGATTTTATAGTCGCAAAGATAGAGAGAGGACGAAAGACCATAGTTCCCAGAGGAGAGGTATCCTTTGAGTTGGG
>JAUNLL010000125.1:0-1185 GCA_030532275.1 Peptoniphilus sp.
ATTATCCTCATCTGGATCGTTTCCAAACAGATCTCCAGGTTGTATTTGGTTTTCTGCAAAATACCAATGATAAAACACAACTGGTACAGTACGTTCACAAACACAAAGACTCCTTCTCTCACATGAAGGAAGACGCCTATGACCTGCTCTGTGCCATGTCCAATACAAAAGAATTAAAAATACTGAACGAACAAGCAGCATCACAGGGAGGTGAATGTGATATGTGTAAGGCCATTGAGGATCTGATTGCGGACAGCAAAGCAGAGGGATATGCCAAGGGCATTTCTGAAGGCATTTCTCAGGGTATTTCTCAGGGATATGAAAATGCAGCAAGTAAAATCAGTGCCTTAAACCAGGCATTGATGCGAGATCAGAGACAGGAAGAGCTTTTCCAGTCTTTCTCTGACCTGAAGCTTCAGAGGAAACTGCTGGAGGAATACCACTTAACTTAAAATCAGAATCACAAAGGACAGGCAATCTGCCTGTCCTAAAATACTACAAATTTACATTTTTCAGAGGGAATGTCTAAAAAAGTGTGTAGGTGAACTATCTGACACTTCCCCCCACTACCTGTTTGATCACGCTATTTTAATTGCCATATTATCAGTCAAAGTACGGGTTCCAGCCTTGACTGATATTTCTGACATTTAACAAAATTTGAATTGTAGGGCAGTAGCACTTTCATACTTTCTATCTATTACACTCTCTTTTCCCTTCTTCCAAATAAAAAAATTGTTGTAATCAGATATTGACGTGAAATCAAAGTTCCTTCTTTTTCTAATCCCTTTGAAACCTCTACTAGAATTTTTTCTCTACAGATGATGTAACACCAATATGTTCTATTTAGCATTTTTAAATAACTATAATAAACCTACGTTTTTCTTCTCTTTTAACTGAATCTGGTCAATTTAACTACCTTAGCATTTCTCTCAAAATCATTTGTCACACCATTCGCATCAAAATCTCTTGTAAATGAATAATCTGAAATATTTAATGTGTAAATGCCTCTTCTTCTTGAATATGTCACCAACTTATTTCTGTACAAATACCACGGACCAGCAGAAATGCTTTGTGGAATCATGTCTGACAAACATTGCACTTTTCCTTTTATAAAATTATATAATTCAATAGGATATCCTTCATCCGGAGTACACGTTTTCTGAGGATATTTTCTATCAATCAAAG
>JAUNLL010000125.1:1195-2402 GCA_030532275.1 Peptoniphilus sp.
TGGACTGCGATTCCTTCCCGCATTTACAATTGCATAATGACATTTATCATATTTATACCTGTTTTTTAAAAATGACTTATACTTATCCACAGCAAGATTTTTTTTGACAGTGACTTTACAAGTGTCGATTTTTCCATTTTCCTTCACAGTAATAACCGCAGTTCCAGCTCTCCCTGCAGTTACTTTTCCATTAGACGAAACTTTTGCAACTACTCGGTTATTAGAACTCCAGACAGCTTTTTTACTCGCTCCTACAATTGTCGCTTTTAATTGATATGTTTTCGTTCCGTCCAAATACAGAGTAATATGATTTTTATTCAACTCTACAGAAGCAGCATTTTTACTTTGAAGAATATAACGATTTCTATTCGCAATCGTATTTTTTCTTAAAACAGGAATTTTCTTTGATGCATTTCCTAAAAGTCTTTGTCTTCGTTCCTGAAAATCACTTTTTGTAATGGGGGTTTTATTACTATAAGAATTTCCCTTATAATAATTTGTTACCGTCGTCCAGTTTCCATTACTATGTACTTCTTCCTTTGCAGAAAAAAACTCAATCTCTGTATTGCAAGCGGTATTCATTTTAACATAATAACAAGGATAAAATCCCATACGTCCACCTTCATCCAGAAAAACTCCTTTTGAGGGATAATAGGCTTCCATTCCTTGAGCATTTCCAAAATGATAAACCTCTTTAACATGTCCATTCACATAACCATATAAAGCACAATAGCCTTGATATCCATAGGCTTCCGGATTGCATAGATACAATTCTGGCACTTTGTCATTGTTTACATCCAATACAGAAAACTGTATTTTTGATGAAGGGAAATATTTATCTACCCAATAAATCTGGTCTTTTGATAAATATTTAGCATACGCTTTTCTTGCCATAGTATCTTTTGATGCAGCTGAAATTGTCTGTGACTGCAGACAAAGTATGAAAACAATCATTACTGCATAAATAAATAACTGCTTTATTTTTTTCATAAAATCCCTCCTGACTCTTTGATAATTCTATTCTATTCCTCTTTCTCTTCTTCTGCAAGATGTGGCATGTTTTGTGGCAAAATTTCATTTAAAAGTTTACAATTACTATATATCGGACCTATCTCTTAATTCCTTTTTCTATTACAATTTTGCTCCACTCTTCTCGGAACTACATTTAGCAATATATTGCATAACTCCTTTATTTTTTAAGCATATG
>JAUNLL010000126.1 GCA_030532275.1 Peptoniphilus sp.
GGTAAAGTTTTCTCAAGTTTGGGCATGTCTATATCTTTTGCCGGATTATATTCTATTAAATCTATTTTATTTGTCAAATAGTTAAAAAAGGTTCTCACAGAAGAAATTTTTCTGAATTTAGTTTTATTGTTATTTTTTCTGTTTTTATCCAAGTAAGATACATATGCATACATATCTATTTTGTCTATAGATTTGATTACTTCTAAATCTACGAGATCTATGTTGATGTCATCAAAATTCTCATAATCAGTTTCTTTTACAATGGATTTTCGAACTAAGATAAATCTTAAAAAAGTTCGTATATCATAATAATATTCCTGAGCGGTTTTTTCTGATATTCCCCTCGATGTATTTAAGTAAGAAATAAAATCATCTAATAAATTGCTGCTAATCAAGATTTACCTCCCTCCATAATAAGAAACCCGGGTTGGTGCCCGGGAATTTTTGTTGTTTCGAAATAAAAAACTCGTAATATACGAGCTTTTTATTTGGCATATTCAACGGCTCTTGTTTCTCTAATGACATTTACTTTAATTTGTCCGGGGAAATCTAAGTCGTTTTCTATTTGTTTAACTATATTTCTAGCTGTTAAAGTAATTTCGGCTTCTGAAATTTCTTCAGGCTTAACTATTATTCTTATTTCTCTACCTGCTTGAATAGCATAGGATTTTTCTACACCTTTGAAAGATGTTGCAATCTCTTCGAGCTTTTCAAGTCTTTTTATATAAGATTCCACTGTTTCTCTTCTTGCTCCCGGCCTTGCCGCAGATATTGCATCTGCCGCTTGAACCAATACAGATTCTATAAATTTAGGCTCAATATCGCCGTGATGAGATTCAATAGCATCTATTACTCCTGCTGATTCTTTGTACTTTCTTGCCAAATCCACTCCCAAGTCAACGTGTGGACCTTCTACTTCATGATCTATGCTCTTGCCTATATCATGTAAAAGTCCTCCTCTTTTTGCCAATCTGACATCAGCTCCTATTTCATCAGCTAATATTCCGGCAATATTGGAAACTTCAACGGCATGTTTCAGTACATTTTGTCCATAGCTTGTTCTATATTTTAGTCTACCAAGGTATTTTATAAGTTCAGGATGAATTCCGTGTACACCTGCATCATATGCAGCCTGCTCTCCGGATTCTTTTATCATTATGTCTACTTCTTTTTTAGCTTTTTCAACAGATTCTTCAATACGAGTAGGATGTATTCTACCATCTGATACTAATTTTTCCAATGCAATACGCGCAATTTCTCTTCTGACAGGATCAAAGGACGATAATACTACTGCTTCAGGAGTATCGTCAATAATTAAATCTACGCCTGTTAGAGATTCAATAGATCTGATATTACGCCCTTCTCTGCCTATTATTCTGCCCTTCATTTCATCATTGGGCAAATTAACTACAGAGACGGTGTTTTCAGCTACCTGATCGGCAGCGCATCTTTGAATTGCCTGAGCAATGATATTTCTTGCATATTTATTGCTCTCGTCTTTTATTCTCGCTTCATTTTCTTTGATAATAACTGCAGACTCTTGAACTATTTCCTTTTCAAGTTCCGATAGGAGAATTTTCTTACCCTCTTCGGAAGTAAGTCCTGAAATTCTTTGAAGTTCTTCTTCCCTTTGTACAACAAGATTTTCAGCCTTATTGTACTTTTCTTTAACTTCATCCAATCTGGAATTTAATCTTTCTTCTTTCTTTTCCAGGGATGAAATTTTTCTCTCAACAGATTCTTCTCTATTGACCAGTCTGTTTTCTAAAGATTGAAGCTCCTTGCGCCTTTGCTTGATTTCATTATCATTTTCATTTCTGAGTCTGTGAATTTCGTCTTTTGCTTCAAGCAATAGTTCCTTTTTCTTTGACTCCGCATCGTGTTCAGCATCGTTTATTATCCTCGCTGCAAGAACATTGGCATCGTTAATTTTACCTTCGCTAATATATTTTTTTAAAGCATAACCCAAGGCTATACCTATTATCAAACTAATAATCGCAATGATAATTTCAAACATCTATACACCTCCTTATTAAATTTTCAAGTTCCAAAATCATAATTTAATTATATTAAAATTTAATTACAAACTTGTATAGAAATATTTTATATCTTTTAAAAAAATAAGTCAAGAGATTGGACTCACCAATACTTTTGACTTAAATTATTTGATCTGTTTAAGTGTTAGTAGCAGTTTATTTAGCTTTTTTCCTGATAAAGTATCCTGGAGCTACATTTTTGTCCACTTTTATTTTAAATATTTGTTTGGCTTTATTGGCCACATCTATATCTAGGTCCTTATCATCTGTCATATAGTCTATCTTTTGCTCGAAAAATTTAACTTTGGGACCGAAAATTTCCAAAACATCACCTTTGAATACTCTGTTTCGCTGTTCAATTGTA
>JAUNLL010000022.1 GCA_030532275.1 Peptoniphilus sp.
AATTGTTAAATCAGGTCTTATTGTAGCTCTTGAAAGATTTAATTCCTTTGCAATATCGTCACCTGTAATGGGAGCTGCTTTTTTTACAATTTCAATTATCTCAAGTTGCCTATTTGTAAGATCCAATATTTCACCAACTTTTATTCAACAACGATTTTTTCAATATCAAAAATTCTGTTACATATTTTATCTATTTCATTGAGCATACTGAGTCTATTGTTCTTGATTTTTTCGTCTTCGGCCAAAATCATGGTGTTGTCAAAATAGTCATTTATCGGCTCAATAAGCTCTGACAATAAATCCAAAGCTTCGATGTAGTTTTTCTTCTTAATCAGTTCATCCACATCTTTTAAAATTACATTTTGTTTCAAATACAGAGCTTTTTCAAATTCGTTTTCCATCAGCTCTTCATTGAATTCGACATCTTCAGTTCTCTTCTTGTTCAAGTTGTGAACTCTGGTCAAAGCGTCGATTAAATCCTTTTTATCTTCTTTAAAATAATTATTTAGATCTTCAGCCTTTTTAAATACGGTGGATATATAGTTTTCCGCATTTATTACGGCATCTATTATGTCATATCTTATATTGCCGTCTTGAAGTATGGTCTTCATTCTGCCCTTGATAAATTCTATTATCTTATTCTTAGTATCGTCATAATCAAAGACAAGAGTCATATCATCGGCATAGTAGAACAGACTTGAATCTATGAGGTCTTTTAGTGATATATTCCAACCTTTTTTATTTATTATATTTATCGTGCCTATGGCAAGTCTTCTAAGAGCAAAGGGGTCTTGAGAACCTGTGGGAACTTGGTCAATGGCAAATAATCCGCAAATGGTATCAAGTTTATCTGCAATGGCTAAGATTGAACCCACCGTTGATTGTGGCAATTCATCTCCGGAGAATCTCGGCAAATAGTGTTCATAAATGGCTTGTGCTACAATATCTTCTTCTCCTGAATTTGTGGCATAAATCGAACCCATAATTCCTTGCAGTTCAGTAAATTCTTGAACGGTCTTGGTCACAAGATCGGCCTTGGATAAATAAGCCGCTCTTTTTAAGGGATCTATGGCCTTTTCTGAAACTTCCAATTCTTCTCCGATTTTAACTGCTAACTTTGACACTCTCAAGCTCTTGTCATACATGCTGCCAAGTTTATCTTGGAACATAACTCCCTTTAAAGACTCCACATATTCTTCCAATTTCTTTGAAGTGTCTTCTTCATAGAAAAATTTAGCATCTTCAAGTCTTGCATCAAGAACTTTTTCATTTCCTTCTATGACGGTTTCTATATGTTGGTCATTTCCGTTTCTGATAGTTATGAAGTAGGGTAACAGATCCTTCTTTGAATCCACTACGGGTATATATCTCAAATGCCCCTTCATGGGAGTTACCAAAACTTCCTTGGGAAGATTTAAGTATTTTTCCTTTATCTTGCCCACTATGGGATTGGGATACTCTACTATATAGGTCAATTCTTCAAGTAGAGCTTCATCTTTCTCCACTTCTCCTCCCAGTGTCTTAGCAAGTTTTTCTGCCCCGTACTTTATCATATCTCTTCTCTTGTGTTGATCGAGAATGACATAATTGTCTTCGAGCAGTTTTTCATAGTTGTCTACCTTGTCCACCACTATATTGGATGAACCTAAAAATCTGTGGCCCCTTGTGATGTTGGACACACTGATTCCCTCAAAATCAAAGTGAATAACCTCATCATCTAAAATAGACACCACCCATCTGATAGGTCTTGCAAATCTTATGTTTTTGCCGCCCCACTTCATATTTCTGGGGAAACTTATTGATTTGATTAAATCTGCCAAGTTATTTTTTAATATTTCAGAAGTTTTTATTCCCGCTTTAAATATGTTGGCATAGACGTATTCAACACCCTTGATTTCTTTTATTATAAGATTATCAAGAGATACATTTTGCGATTTCATAAAACCCGCTAAAGGTTTTGTAGGATTGTTTTCTTCATCGAAGGAAATTTTCTTTGCAGGTCCCTTAACTTCTTCATGTATATCTTCTTGATTCAATGCGATTCCTTCTATGATCAATGAAAGTCTTCTTGGCGTCGCATAGAATTTCAAATCTTCATAAGCTATTTTATTCTTCTCAAGCATTTGTGATGTTTTTGCGCTGAAGTCCTTAATGGCACCTTCCACATATCTTGATGGTAACTCTTCAACGCCGATTTCAAGCAAAAATTTATTCATCTTTGCCTCCTTCTCCCTTTAACAATGGGTATCCCATTTCTTCTCTTTCCTTTAAATACTGCAATGCTACCGCTTTTGCAAGATTCCTTACCCTGCCTATATAGCCTGTCCTTTCGGAAACTGAAATTGCTCCTCTTGCATCCAACACATTGAAAATGTGCGAACATTTCAAACAATAGTCATAGGCCGGCAAGACTAAATTTTCGTCTATTATTCTCAAGGATTCCTTTTCATAGATGTTGAACAATTCAGTCAACATGTTTATATCAGCTTTTTCAAAGGAATATACTGAATTTTCATATTCTGCCAATTTAAATACATCGCCATAGGATATATTTTCGTTCCACATTATATCGTAAACTGAGTTTACATTTTGAAGATACATGGCTATTCTTTCCAAACCGTAGGTGAGCTCCGCCGATTCAAGTTCGCAGTTTATGCTTCCCACTTGTTGGAAATAAGTAAATTGAGTTATTTCCATGCCGTCAAGCCAAACTTCCCAACCTAGACCCCACGCTCCAAGAGTGGGAGATTCCCAGTTGTCCTCAACAAATCTTATATCGTGTGCAAGCACATCGATGTTAAGCGCCTTCAAACTTTCAAGATAAAGTTCCTGTACATTGTCCGGTGACGGTTTCAATATTACCTGCATTTGATGATGTTGATAAAGTCTGTTGGGATTTTCTCCATATCTTCCATCGGCAGGTCTTCTTGAAGGTTCCACATAACATGTCCTCCAGGGTTCCGGTCCCAAAGACCTTAAAAAAGTGGAGGGATTCATGGTTCCCGCACCCTTTTCAACATCATAAGGTTGCATTACAATGCAGCCCTTCTCCATCCAATACTCTTGTAAATTTTTTATTAAATCTTGGAAATACATCTTTTCCCCCTAATTATATAAATAATAGTGAATTAAAATTTTCTATCTCTAAATTGTACTTTATATAGTTGACTATCATTTCCTGCAGCTTCAAAACTGTTTTATCATCAACCGCAAAATCTATTTTATCTAAAGAAGTATATAATAATTTATTTAAATAGTAAACCTCTTTTTGACTTATATTATATCTAATACCCTTAATTTCGCTATTATCTGTTATCCCGCCCTCTTCTATCGAAAAAAACATATTGTCTTTCCTCATGTCTAAATTCGGCCTGTATCCCACAAAGGAGATGAATTTCAACTCAAAGGCCATTAAAATCAGCTTTAGATTTTCTCCCTTTCCTAAACATAGTAGCGCTTTTTGTAACAGATCAAAAACCTTGGTGTTCTTCTCACCTTCAAAAAAAGATTTTCCTACCAATTCCACTAAGAAATAGGCAAATATCATGCTGTCATATTTATTTCTGAGATCGTAGTTGGAATTTATTATCCTAGAATTTTTTATATAGTAAAAGGATCTTCCCTGAGATAACTCCACCATTGAATGAGAAAATACCGAAGACACGCTCACTATGGATGAATTTGCCCTTAGAGCCGCCTTTGCCATTATGCTGATTTTCCCCAAATCCTTGGAAAAAACCTTTATTATCTTGCTGGAATTTCCGTATTTTTGATCGCTTAATACTATTATTTCAGTAGTTGTGGTTTTCATATGGAATATCCGAAATTATTTAGGTTGCTTTCCTTTTCTCTCCATTTCTCTTTGACCTTTACCCAGAGCTTCAAGTTAACTCTTATATCCAAAAGATTCTCAATTTCCTTTCGTGAATTTATCCCGATTTTTTTGATCATTGAGCCTTTGTTGCCAATTACTATTTTTTTGTGGGACTGTCTTTCCACATATATGGTGGCGCTGATATCTGCGAGGTCTGTGTTTTCTCTGTACTTCATCTCATCCACGGTAACTGCAATTCCGTGCGGAATTTCTTCATCTAAAAATCTCAAGGTCTTTTCTCTGATCAATTCCGAAACTATGAACTTTTCCGATTTATCCGTGACCATGTCTTCCGGATAGAATTGAGGCCCTTTTTTCAAATAGGAATACAGCACTCTTAAATACTCATCTATTCCGTCATTTTTCAAAGCCGATATGGGAATTATTTCGCTGAATATTCCCTTTTCCGAATACATTTTTATTATTTCAAGCAACTCTTCCTTTTGTACTTCATCAATTTTATTTATCAGAAGTATTATGGGCGTATCGGATTTTCTCGCTTCAAGTTTTTCAATTATTTGAGAATCAACTCTTCCTATTCTTTTGGAACAATCTACAATGTATGTGATTAAATCCGCATCATCCAGTGCCGATTCTGAAACTTTGAGCATGTAATCTCCAAGTTTGTTTCTCGGGCTTTGAATTCCGGGAGTGTCTAAAAACACCACCTGCATATCCTCCGATGTGTATATGAAGTTGATCAAATTCCTAGTGGTCTGCGCCTTATCTGAGGTGGCTGATATTTTTTGCCCTATTAAATTATTTAAAAAAGTACTTTTGCCCACATTGGGCCTTCCAATTATACTTACAAATCCTGATTTAAACATTTTCATCTCCTATCAAGCGAAAAACTGTGAGGCAATATTTCCTCAAAGGAATATACTTTGTAATCCTCTACGGAATTGGCAATTATTATCTTTGTATCATCTTCAAACTCTCTGATTACCTGTCTACAAACTCCGCAGGGAAATACGTCTTTATCGTCTGAAATTACAACTATCTTTTTTATTTTTCTCTTTCCCTCTGATACAGCTTTGAAAATCGCCGTCCTCTCTGCGCAGTTCGTAGGTGAATAGGCGGCATTCTCTATATTGCAACCGCTGTAAACAGACCCGTCCTCCATCTCCACGCTGGAGCCTACTCTGAATTTTGAATAGGGGGAGTAGCTGTTTTCCTTAGCTTCCATAGCCAATTTTATCAAATTTTTAATTTCCATATTTCCTCTCTATCCAAAAAATTTAAAAATAAATACTGCAACACTTATTCCCAATATCGCTCCCATTACCGCTTCACTTAACTTGTGTATGCCCGTTTCGACCCTGCTCTCTGCCACAAGGAAGGCGATTCCGAAGGAGGCGAAGGTTATGAGAGCCTTTTCACTCTCCAGAGAAATTATTGTGGCTGCACAAAATGCCAAAGAAGAATGCCCTGATATGGCTCCACCTTGAAAGTAGGTTCCTCCGTTTTTTTGTGCTCTTAAATACTTTCCTCCCACCGTCAAAATCAAAACCAAAATTATGGCAATAAAACTCAGATGCTCGTTGGAGTTCTTTATCTTGTTGACTATTAAATCTCCCATGTTGGACATTCTCTCAAAAAATAAAAGATAACCCACCACGACTGCATTTAGTGAAGATATCAATACTGCTCCCGCCGATACGTCCTTTATGTACTTTGCAATGGGATTGTACTCCTGAACGATTAAATCCACCGTTCTTTCTACTGCCGTGTTGAACATTTCACTTGCCACCACAAATGTTATTGCAAAAATCAAAAACAGAAATTCAATTCTACTGAAGTCCATAAACAAGCTGATCACTAAGATGAGCACAGCTGATAAATAATGAAATTTCATGTTTCTTTCTGTTCTCAATGCGGAAATTATTCCCTGAACGGCAAAGTTAAAAGATGATATAAATCCACCCTTTTTCATGTTTATCACCTATGTATTTGAAGTTTATCCATTACTATATCCTCTTTGTAACGCATTATGTTTTTGTCTTCTTCATTTTCATGGTCATATCCCAAAAGGTGAAGTATGGAATGAACTGTCAAGTAAGAAAATTCCCTTTCAACTGAGTGTCCATACTCCTCAGCTTGAGATAAAACTCTACGGGTATTTATCACCACATCGCCAAGGATTCTCTCCTCAATTCTGAATTCATCATCTATGGGAAAGGACAGCACATCCGTAACTTTATCCACATTTCTGAAATCTCTGTTAAGTTGCTGTATCTCCTCATCTCCTACAAAGGATATACTCACCATGGTTTCTTCAGTTATATTTTCCTCTCTTAGAGTTTCCATAACAGATTTCTTTATCAAATCTGTTATGGTTTCATCTATATACACTTCATCTTGTCTGTTGTCGAAAAAAATATTCATTTTTACTTCCTTTTACTTTTTTCATATTGATCGTAGGCCGATATTATCCTCTGAACTAGGGGATGTCTTACTATGTCGTGATTTCCCAAGTAAACTATTCCTATCCCCTTGGTTTTCTTTAATATATTAAGCACGATTCTAAGCCCCGATGCCTTTGAGCTGGGCAAGTCGGTCTGAGTTATGTCGCCGGTTATTATTGCCTTTGAGCCGTAACCCAATCTCGTCAAAAACATTTTCATCTGTTCATTGGTCGTATTTTGAGCTTCATCCAATATGACAAAGGATGAATCCAGAGTTCTACCTCTCATGTAGGCAAGGGGAGCGACTTCAATTTGACCCTTTTCCACGTATTTGTTGTAGTTTTCATGACCGAGCATTTCAAAAAGTGCATCGTACAAGGGTCTTAAATAGGGATCAACCTTCATTTGCAAATCTCCAGGCAAAAATCCCAAGCTTTCTCCCGCTTCAACTGCCGGCCTTGTGAGTACGATTCTGTTCACTTCACCGTTTTTAAAGGCTTTCACCGCCATGGCCATGGCTAAATAGGTTTTTCCTGTTCCTGCCGGACCTATGCCGAAAACCACATCATTATCCTTTATAGTGTCTATATAATTTTTCTGTCCAAGAGTTTTTGCTCTTATGGGTTTTCCCATGGAAGTATAAAGTATGGTTTCTTGCAATAGTTCCATAAGAGAATGAGATGTCTTGTTTTTAACTAAGGTGGTGGAGTATTTGACATCATTTAAATCCAAATATTTTTGAACTTTTAAAATTTTGATCAGATCATTGAATAGAAAATTAGCCATCTCCACATTATCTTCATCTTGCCCTGTCAAAAGTATAAATCCGTTTTCAAGTTTAACTTTGATCCCAAAGGATTTTTCAATGTAATTGATATTCTCATCCAGCTTACCCGACAGCGTGCTTAGAATGCTTGAATTAAGTCCTGATATATCTATAGATTTTTCGAACATTATTACCTCCAATTATTTATTAATGATACCATATTTATTCCCTGTTTTTCAATTGTTCGAAAAGAAAAGGAAGCCTTAAGCTTCCTCTCTCATGGAAATGGGTTTGTCAAGAATTTCCTTCATGATAATCGCCTTTACCAAAGCATCTTCGTTGAAGTAATCTTCTTCAAAATCCGCATTTAATTGGTCACTTTCACCATATACCTCCGATGTATAATCAAAGCTGCTTTCTCTTTTATCCTTAAAGGTATCAGTATCAATTTCATATGACTCTTTGGTTTTAGTCTTCTCAAACTTCTTTTCTGCAGATTTGTTTTTTGATTTTATGAGCTTTTTAACGTTCTTTTTATCCTCAGGTGACAACGCCTTTATGAGCTCATTTAAAACACCTTCAAATTTATATTCGTCTTTTTTATTCCTGTTGAAATTTTTCTTTTTAGTTTCTTTGTAATTTAATATTTTTTCTTTTTTTCTCGAGTTGAAATCAGGTGTTTTTTTATACTGTCCGGCCTTCTTGCTTTTTCCCTTACCTGATTTTTTGTTTAATTTATCAAAAAATATAGATATCAAAATAAATATGATGAGTTTTTCCATAGAACATCACTATTTCTTATCTTTGCCGTTGTTTTTGTTATTGGTCATCTTGGATATGGATTCTCTCATATCTGTATCCGATCCGATATTTTTCATCTTGTAGTAATCGATGACGCCAAGATTTCCGCTTTTTAAGGCTTCCGCCATAGCAAGTGGAACTTCTGATTCCGCTTCCACTACCTTTGCTCTCATGGCTTCAACTTCGGCTTTCATTTCTTGTTCTCTAGCAAGTGCCATGGCTCTTCTTTCCGATGCTTTTGCTTCAGCTATCCTCTTGTCGGCTTCTGCTTGGTCTGTTTGCAATCTTGCACCTATATTTCTTGCTACGTCCACATCTGCAATATCTATTGAAAGTATTTCAAAGGCGGTTCCTGAGTCCAGACCCTTTTCCAATACCACTCTGGATATGGAGTCGGGGTTTTCTAATACAGATTTATAAGTGGCGGAGGAACCTACTGTCGTTACTATCCCTTCTCCAACTCTGGCGATTATGGTTTCCTCTCCAGCTCCCCCTACAAGTCTGTCTATGTTGGCTCTAACTGTAACCTTTGCTTTAACTACCACTTCTATACCGTCTTGAGCAACAGCTGAAATATTGGGAGTTTCAATAACCTTTGGATTTACCGATACTTGCACCGCTTCCAATACATCACGTCCTGCAAGGTCAATTGCCGCTCCCCTTTCAAATTGTAGAGGAATATTAGCTCTTTCAGCCGCTATCAATGCGTCCACAAGGGTATTTACATTTCCTCCTGCGAGATAGTGAGCTTCCAAGCTTGATATTTCCAAATTAAGTCCTGCCTTAGTCGCTTTTATCATTGGATTTACGATTCTGCCCGGCCTTACTCTTCTGAGCTTCATTCCTATTAAATCCGATATCTTTACCTTAACTCCTGAAAAAAAGGCTGTGACCCACAGTCCTACGGGCACAAAGGTAAAAAACAAAATTATCAGGATTATTATGAGTATAATAAAGCCTCCTCCAATAATATTATCTATCATCTGATGTCCTCCTTACATAAATTTTTTGTGCGACAATGTCACAAATCTCCACTTCAACATCTTTTTCTATAAAGCCTCCATATGCAATGGCTTCATATCTTTCTCCATCAATTTTAATATACCCTATCGGCCTTAAAGTTGACACAGTTATTCCTATATCCTTTAATTTTAAATCGGGTTTTTTATTGCTGTAATATCCGGCTTCCGTTGTAGTGGCTTTAGTCAAAGTGAAATTTTTGAATAATTTAGACTTCATTCCCCTTTTTACTAGGAATACTCCGAAAATAATAGTGATTATAAGCGATACTGACAGTGATGTTATGGCAGTTTCTATGGAGCCCAGAGCCAGTACAATTCCTATGACTACTGAGATTATGCCCGATATTCCCGCTATTCCAAATCCCGGTATCAGTAATTCAACAAACATCAATATTATTCCGAGCAAAAATACGAATACTGAATACCAATTGGAATTGCCCGATATGATATTTCCTAAAAAGAATAGGGAGAAGGATATTATTGAAACAACTCCTCCAACGCCAAATCCCGGAGAGAAGAGCTCAAACAAAAATCCCATCATTCCTAGCATTAAAAATATAGTGGATATCCCCGATTTGGAAATTACGCTTATGAACCTTTGGGACATATTCATTTCCGCAACTTCAACATTGTCCTTTGATACTCCCAACTTAGTCCATAACTCCTCTGAATTTTTTACTACCCCGTCTGCCACTCCATACTCCACCGCTTCATTGGCGGTTAAATTGACCAGTTTCCCCTTGGATGAAAGTGAATCTATGACCACATCGCTATCGGCCATCGCTTCCACTACTTGGTAATTTCTTCCTCTGTACTGAGCTGTATCTCTGAGCAGTGATCTCCAAAAGGATATATTCTTTTCCGTCTTGGGAATGGTTTCTGCCGATCCAATGGTAGATGTGATATTCATATACAGTTCTTCACTGGCTATGGACAAAAGTACTCCTGCAGACTCAGCCTTGTTATTTACATAGGATACCGTCTTTAAATCAGTCTTGATTATGAGGTTTTTTATCTCCTCTGCAGAAAAAACGGAGCCTCCGTAGGTGTCAATTTCAAAAACCAACACATCCACCCCTTCTCTCTGCGCTTTGTTGATGTTTTCCTTTACAAAACTCACAGTGGAATTGTTGATTTCAGTGTTTATAGGAATTACATAGACCTTTCCCGAATCGGCAAATACCTTTGTACTAAACAACATAATAATCAACATCAGAGCAATATAAATCTTTTTCATATTTCCTCCCCGAAAAATAAAACCCGGATTATTCACCGGGTTTACTTAACAAGTTTTGAGCTATTTTGCTGACCATTTTCCCATCTGCCCTTCCTTTGATTTTGGGCATTACATGTTTCATTAACAATCCCATTTGCTTTGGCGAATTAATATTGTTTTCATCTATGACATTTTGTACGATGCCGATTAATTCTTCTTCTGTTAATTGTTTGGGTAAGTATTCAAGCAATATTTTTATTTCTTCATTGGTATGATCAACTAAATCGTCTCTATTACCTTTTTTGAATTCTTCGATTGAAGCTCTCTTTTCTTTAAGCTGTTTAGCGAGAATATCAAGAATATCCTGGTCGGTTAATTCAATTCTCTCATCAACTTCTCTTTGCTTAATAGCAGCACGTACCATGGTAATGGTATCTTTTTTCATTTTGTCTTTATTTCTCATGGCAGATTTTAAATCTTCCATAAGTTTATCCTTTAAAGACATATTAACACCTTCTTTATTAATATCTGGAATGCTTCTTTCTACGTGCTTCTTCAGATTTTTTCTTTCTTCTTACGCTTGGTTTTTCGTAATGTTCTCTTTTTCTGTACTCTTTTAAAACTCCACTAGTAGCACATTGTCTCTTAAATCTTTTAAGAGCATTGTCAAGAGATTCATTTTCTCCAACTCTGATTTCTGACATTGCTTCCCCTCCTCTCGTAGAAAAGAGTAGTCCTATAAGACCGTTTCTCAATAATTATATCCTATTTCATTATCATTTTCAATTATTTATTTATCAACCTGGTGGCCATTGCATGCTTCTGCCGCCCAAAAGATGGAAGTGCAAATGCGCTACGCTTTGTCCTCCCTCTTCCTTTGTATTTGCCACAAGTCTGTACCCCTTTTCAAGGTTAAATTCCTTTGCCAAGTCTTTGACCTTTAGAAGAATGTGCGATAAAAGTTCTCTGTGTTCTTCTTCCACTTCATCCAAAGAGTCTATGTGAAGCTTGGGTATTATCAATAAATGCACCGGAGCTTGCGGATCGATATCTTTAAATACATATATTAAATCATCTTCATAGACTTTACTTGATGGTATTTCTCCTGAAATTATGCTACAAAATAAACAGTCCATTACTTCCCTCCTTACAAAATTTTTGCTGCCAAGGTTTCTCCCCGGGTTTCCAATAAGTTTACTTCCACTACTTGGTTGTGTATGTTCTCCTGCGAGTTCACACTACATCTTATATAATTTGTAGTATATCCCAAAAATCTTCCTGGTTCAATTTCTTCTTCAATTAAAAGAGATTTTTTTAATCCGAGATTGTTTTTTGCAAATTTCTCCATCAATTTTTCATTTATTTCAAAAAGAGCATCGGATCTTTGTATCTTTATATTGCCGTCCACTTGATCGGGCATCTTTGCTGCCACAGTACCTTCTCTTATGGAATATTTGAAGATGTGAATCCTTGAAAATCCAACTTTCTCTATGAAATCACAGCTTTCCTTGAAATCTTCATCTGTTTCTCCCGGGAATCCCACTATTACATCTGTGGTGATGCCGGCATTGGGCATGTACTTCCTTATGAGTTGGGTTTTTTCGTAGAATTCGTCGGTGGTGTATTTTCTGTTCATGGCTTTTAAGGTTTTGTCACAACCGCTTTGCAAGGATAGGTGAAAGTGATCGCATAGTTTGTTTGTCTTTATGGCCCTCTTCATAAAATCTTCAGAGATGATGCTCTGTTCAACGGAAGACAGCCTTATTCTGTCGATTCCCTCTATCTCCGCTATCTTTTCAATTAAATCTATTAACCTTATATCGCCTAAATCGTATCCGTAGGAACCTACGTGAATTCCCGTCAGGATAATCTCTTTGTACCCTGCTGCAGCAAGTTCCCTTGCCTCCTTTATGGCATCATCCATATCCCTTGAGCGTATTGATCCTCTTGCATAGGGTATTATGCAATAACTGCAAAATCTGTTACATCCGTCCTGTACTTTCATGTAGGCTCTGGTCTTACCCTCTGCATTCTTTGCACTTATTTGTTGAAAACAATGATCTCCCTTTAGAGATCTCACTATGTTTATCTGTTTCTTTTCCCTTTCAAATTCTTCGCAAAGATCCACTATTTTATTTCTTTCAGTCGTTCCCAAAATTATGTCAACGCCTTCAATTTTCGATACGTCCTCCGGAGAAATCTGTGAATAACAGCCCATGACCGCCACTATGGCATCAGGGTTGTTTTTCTTCACCCTCCTTATGGTCTGTCTTGATTTCCTATCGGATATGTTGGTGACCGTGCAGGTATTTATTACATATATATCGGCATCTTCGCTTTCATGGTCTATATATTCATATCCCCTGTCAGTGAAAATTTCCGATACAGCCTTCGATTCATATTGATTGACCTTGCAACCAAGAGTCATAATTGAATATGTCTTGCTGATAGTATCAACTCCTTTCCAATGAATGTATTATATAGAAACTGGCACATATGGCTGCTGTTTGTGCTCTTAAAATTCTATTTCCCAAAGAAATTACATCGGCTCCCATAGTTTTTAAAAACTCAATCTCTCCCTCTTCAAATCCACCTTCAGGACCTATGATCAGGAGTATATCCTTGTTCTTTATTTTGTCGTCGAATCTGATGTTTTTTTCGCTTTCATAGGCTACAATCAGCCTTTTATCCTTGCTTATTTTTGATATGTCCTTTAAAGCAATGGGTGAATGAACTGTGGGGATCACATCTCTTTTCGACTGTTTTGCGGCTGCTTCCACGATTTTTTTCCATCTAGGCAGCTTTTTATCTTCTTTGCCTGCGATATTTGAAACTACCCTTTTAGTGTAAAGGGGATAAAATTCCTTTACGCCCACTTCTGTGGCGTATTTTAAAACTTCTTCCGTATTGTTGTTCTTCAAGATCCCAAAAGCCAAGGACAGATTCGCTTCGCTTTCATTTTCCTCTGTGATTTCATCCAGCTTCTTTAAAACAACTCTATTTTCTATTACATCTTCCAAAGAAGCGATGAATTTTCCGTTGGCGGCAACTATTTCCACTTTTTCACGCTCATCAATTCTTAAAACATCGAGAAAATGATGGGAATCTTCCTTGCTCAACTCCAGGTGATCATCAAAATTTTTATCTGTGAAAAATCTAAACATTTCTTTTACCCACTATTAAAACCCATTGGTTCTTTTCTTTGATTTCTAAAATTTCCATATTTTGTTTTTCCAAAATATTTTTCAGAAAATTCGTCTTTTCTTTTATTATACCTGAAAAAATAAATATTCCATCCCTTTCCAGATGCTTACTTAAATCAGGTACCATTTCTGAAATTACTTCTGCTATTATATTGGAAATTATTACATCGGCCTTTCCCTCGACCACATCCAAAAGGTTTCCCTTGTATACCTTTAATTCATCTCCCATGCCGTTTAGATCTTTGTTGTTATTGGTAGCAGTGATACAATTTTCGTCTATATCCACACAAAGCGCAGAACTTGCTCCCAATTTAAGGGCAGCTATGCCCAGTATCCCGCTTCCACAACCTATGTCGAAGACTTTATCGCCCTCTTTTACATACTTTTCAACAGCTTCAAGGCACAGGGAGGTCGTTTCGTGCATCCCCGTTCCGAAAGCCAACCCGGGATCTATTTCCACAATCGCTCTGCCATCCACATTATCATAGTTTTCCCAGAGAGGTTTAATGGCGATATTTTCTCCCACTTCAATGACATGGTAATACTTTTTCCAATTATTTGCCCAGTCTTGATCATCCTGCTCCTCTATGGTGACTTCGCCCAAATTCTCAGATTCAATTCCCTCTTTCAACTCTTCGTATTCAGACTGTTCTTCAGGTGAAAAGTATATTTTCAATAGAATTTTTCCACTCTCTATTTTAAAAATATCATCCTCTATAAAATCCCAACTTTTTTCATCTTCCTTTAATTCTTCGTATACTTGCTCTCCGTATTCTTCATAGATAAAAATATTCTTTGAATTTAAGTATTCTATTAATTGCTCTCTTTTATTTATATTAGAATTTATTTTTAATTCGATGTACTTCATAACCTCTCCTTACAAAAAAATAGACAAAATCCTCAGATATTGTCTATTCAAAAAATTCTTTAACTTTACTGAAAAATCCCTTTTCTTCCTTTTCCGCCGTATCGCTTTTATTTCGCAACTCTTCCAAGAGGGACTTTTGTTCGTCGGTTATTTTCTTTGGAATAATTATGTCCACAGTAAAATATAAATCTCCCTTTCCGGAGCCTCTGACCTTGCCCACCCCTTCATTTTTCAATTTAAAGGTAGTGCCGCCCTGAGTTCCCTTGGGTATTTCAAAGTCAGTTAATTTTGTGAGTGTGGGAACTTGAATCTTGCCGCCCAGTACAGCATCCATGTAGGTTATGGGCATATTGAAGTAGAGATCGTAACCTCTTCTCTTAAAGACCGCATCTTCACGGACAGTGATGTAAATAAATAAATCTCCGTCGGGACCTCCATTTTCTCCTGCATGACCTTCTCCGCTCATGGAGATGATGGTTCCGTTGTCCACTCCGGCAGGTATCTTTACCTTGATTTTTTTAGAGGTGGTTTGCTTTCCCGTTCCACTACATTTTGTGCAGGGTTCTTCAATTATTTCTCCGGATCCGCCACATTTATCACAGGTCACCACTCTGATAAATCTGCCGAAGGCCGAAGCGGTTTGCATTTGAACTTGTCCCGAGCCGTTACATTTATCACAGGTGTGTTTATGTGTTCCCGGTTCTGTTCCTTCACCCTCACATCTGTTACAGGTTTCCCTGCGTCTTAGATTTATTTCTTTCTCCACTCCGAAAACAGCTTCTCTGAATTCTAAGTTGACATCATATCTTATATCTGCACCTTTTTTAGGGCGATTGTTTTCATAGGATGTCCTTTCTCCCCTAAAACCTCCACCGAAAATATCGAAGAAGTCTTCAAATATATCGGAAAAACCTCCAAAACCACCTTCTTGATAGTTTTGTTTTATTCCGTCTTCTCCATACATATCGTAGGTAGCTCTTTTTTCATCGTCAGATAATATTTCATAAGCAATATTTATTTCTTTGAATTTTTGTTCAGCTTCTTTATCACCGTTATTTAAATCAGGATGATATTTTTTAGCTAATTTTTTATAGGATTTTTTTATTTCTACTAAAGTCGCATTGCGATCGACTTCAAGTATCTCATAAAAATCTCTCAATATCTCACCCCATTTTAATTAACTATTTTACATCTTTTTACTCAAAAAATAAAGCTAAATCATTGAAGATTTAGCTTTATGAGTATTTTTTATTCTTCGTCTTCGTCCACAACTTCATAGTCGGCATCTACTACGTCTTCTTCAGAATTTTCTTGGCCTTGAGCTCCATCTTGTGCTCCTGCATTTTTGTATAATTCTTCTGATATTGCATAGAAAGCCTTGGTCAATTCTTCAGTTTTTGATTTTATTTCATCGATATCTTCTGAGTCTTTGACTTCTTTAAGATCCGCTATGGCCTTTTCAATTTTTTCTTTGTCTTCAGCTTTGATTTTGTCCTTGACTTCTTCAAGAGTGGATTCTGATTGGTAAATCATGGAATCGGCATTGTTTCTTGCTTCAATCAATTCCTTCTTCTTGTTGTCTTCTTGTGCATACATTTCAGCTTCTTTTACTTTTTTATCGATTTCTTCATCTGTCAAGTTTGTAGAAGAAGTGATCGTTATCTTTTGTTCCTTGCCTGTTCCCAAATCCTTAGCCGATACATTTACTATACCGTTGGCATCTATGTCAAAGGTTACTTCTATTTGCGGAATTCCCCTTCTTGCAGGAGCTATTCCTTCTAGTTGGAATCTTCCCAGTGTCACGTTGTCCGATGCCATTTGTCTTTCACCTTGAAGAACGTGAATATCTACAGATGTTTGATTGTCTGTGGCTGTGGTGAATATTTGAGATTTTTTAGTGGGTATTGTGGTGTTTCTTTCAATCAATCTAGTAGTAACTCCACCCATGGTTTCAATTCCCAAGGATAGTGGTGTTACGTCAAGAAGTAACAGATCCTTTACATCTCCTGACAATACTCCACCTTGAATTGCAGCACCTAAAGCCACACATTCATCAGGGTTTATATCCTTTTGAGGTTCTTTGCCTATTAGGCTTTTGATACAAGCTTGTACAGCCGGAATTCTTGTAGAACCTCCAACAAGCAATACTTTGTCTATATCATTAGCTGTCAGTCCCGCATCCTTTAATGCATCCTTTACCGGACCTTCGGTCTTCTTTACAAGGTCTTTTGTCAATTCGTCAAATTTAGCTCTTGTAAGATCCATGTTCAAGTGCAAAGGACCTTCAGCAGTAGCTGTGATAAAGGGTAGGTTGATGTTTGTGGACATTGTAGAGGACAATTCCTTTTTAGCCTTTTCCGCAGCTTCCTTCAGTCTTTGCAGACTCATCTTATCAGACTTTAAGTCAACTCCATGATCTTTCTTAAATTCTGCTGCTATATAATCTATTACTTTATTGTCGAAGTCATCTCCACCGAGTTTATTGTTACCCCTTGTGGAATGTACTTCAAATACTCCGTCGGATAATTCAAGTATTGAAACGTCAAAAGTTCCGCCACCCAAGTCATATACCATTATGGTTTGAGTTTCTGTACCTTTGTCTTCTCCATAGGCAAGAGCTGCCGCTGTGGGTTCGTTTACTATTCTCTTTACTTCAAGTCCTGCAATACGTCCTGCATCCTTTGTAGCTTGTCTTTGAGCATCTGTAAAATATGCAGGTACTGTTATTACCGCTTCAGTTATTTTTTCTCCCAAGTAACTTTCAGCATCTGATTTTAATTTTTGAAGTATCATGGCAGAAATTTCTTGCGGTGTATAAGTCTTTCCATCTATTTTAACTTTAAAGTCGGATCCCATTTCTCTCTTGATCGATTGAATTGTTCTTTCAGGGTTTGTTATGGCTTGTCTTTTTGCCGTTTCTCCAACTAATCTTTCTCCATCTTTAGTAAAGGCTACAACTGACGGTGTAGTTCTGTTTCCTTCGATATTGGGGATGATAATTGAATCTCCACCTTCCATAACCGCCACAGCTGAGTTTGTAGTTCCTAAATCAATTCCTATTATTTTTCCCATATATTTTCCTCCTTAAGAGTTTTATTTTGATACTTTGACCATTGCCGGTCTTAGCACTTTTTCTCCAATTAAATATCCCTTTTGTAAAACATCTATGATCATGCCCTCTTCCACTCCCTCTTTTTCTTCAACGAGAACAGCGTGGTGCAGATTGGGGTCGAATTTTATATTTTCAGTCTGCATTTCCTTGACATTGTTTCTGCCAAGCAAATCTATCATTTGTTTATAGATGAGTTCAACACCTTCTTTGTATTTTCTGTCTTCAGTTTCAGAGCCGAGAGCTCTTTCAAAGTTATCTATGATGTTTAACAAATCCATTAATACTTTCTTAGTACCAAGTTCAATGTAGTCCTTTCTCTCCTGTTCGGTTCTTCTCTTGTAATTTATAAAGTCCGCTTGAAGTCTGAGCAAATTGTTCTTTAATGAATCCATTTCGCCTTCTTGGGCTACATTTTCTTCTTCCACTTCTTCATGAAGATCTTCCACATTGCCTTCTTGAACATCTTCAATATCTTCAGTTCTTTCTTCTAATACTTCTTCAATATTATCCTCTAGATTTTTATTGTCCGTCATCTAATCACCTCACAATACTATTTATTGTCTTAGTTATGTTGTAACTAACCATCCATACTATCCTGACACATTCTCTGTAATCTAACCTCAAGGGGCCAATTATACCGAGAATTCCGTCATTTTGATTATTAGATCTGAAGGTCGATCTTATTATGGAATTTTCCTTTAACAAGTTTGTGGAATTTTCACTTCCTATGATGACGCTGAAATCACCTACATTGTCCTCATCCCTAATAATCTCTAAAATAGCATCTTTATCCTGTACTAAACTCATAAATTCTTTAGCTCTTTTGACGTCAAAATATTCTTTGAAATTCAAAATATTTGTAAGACCGTCATAGTAAAAATTAACTGCGCTGACCTTGTCATCGAACTTGGATATTCTGTTTATGACATTGGAGATAAAATCTTTGTAATTCACCAAATTACCCTTGAGAATTATCTTTAATTTTTCGATTTTATCTATATCTATGCCCACAAAATATTGATTTATAGTTTTAGATATTGAATATAA
>JAUNLL010000127.1 GCA_030532275.1 Peptoniphilus sp.
GCTAAGAGTTTCTTCTCCCGGTTCCCAATTTGCAGGGCATACTTGATCGCCGTGTTCATGGACGAATTGAGCAGCTTGCACCTTTCTCAAAAGTTCCTTTGCATTTCTGCCAATGCCCGGCGCATGAATTTCATAGGCTACTATTTCCAAGTCGGGATTTATAATAAAGGTTCCTCTCAGAGCTTGCCCTTCTTCCTCAAGCAATACTCCAAAGGATTTTGAAAGTTTCATATTTCTGTCGGCAATCATGGGGAATTGAACTTTTTTCACTGCATCGCTGGATTCGTGCCATTGCTTATGAGTGAATTCGGAATCTGTGGAAACTGAATAGATTTCCGCTCCGATCTTCTTAAAGCCTTCATAGTTATTTGCCAAATCTTCCAGTTCTGTGGGACACACGAAAGTGAAATCTCCCGGATAGAAGAAAAGCACTGACCATTTGCCTTGCAGATCCTTTTCGCTCACTTCTCCAAAGGCTTTTTCGTGATATACCGGCGACTTAAATTCTTCAACTTTTTTATTAATTAAATTTTCCATAATCATCCTCCTCGATGAATATATACCCAAAAGGTAAATTATAACCATCTTTTTGAAAAATATTATCAAAATAAATTTTTAAATAGTATTTGACATTTGATTTTAATGATAGTACAATGTAAAAAACTTAAAGATAAACTTTATAAAAAGAAGAGTATCCGACGGAGATGAGCACAGAGAGCTTCGCATGGTGAAAGAAGCGGATTTGAAATCGGAGAACATGGTCTTTTTCAAGAAGGTGTCGAATATTTTAGACATCTGCGGGTTTGCCCGTTACAGCAATAGAGTATGGTAGTACTTGAAGAGGTTATTATCGTGAGGTAGTAATAAATAAAGGTGGTAACACGTTAGTTCGCTTTCGTCCTTAGTGGGATGAGAGCTTTTTTTTTATATTAAAATTCAGGAGGAAATTATGAAGAGGGAAGATATCAGAAATTTAAAATTGGATTCCATATGTGTGCAAGGAGGATACCAACCAGAAAAGGGAGAGCCGAGGATCGCTCCCATAGTTCAATCGACGGCCTACAAGTACGATAGCGCCGATACCGTGGGAAATTTATTCGACTTGAAGGAATCGGGATATTTTTATTCCAGGTTGGCAAATCCCACGGTGGGCTACTTGGAAGAGAAAGTGGCGCAGTTGGATGGAGGTATTGCCGCCATGGGAACATCTTCGGGACAATCGGCCACACTTATATCCATACTGACACTTTGTTCACAGGGTGACAACATCATCGCAATGAACAACCTCTACGGAGGTACTCACACTCTGCTAGGTTCCACAATAGGCAAGCTAGGCATAAAGACGAAATTCGTGCCTCTAAATGATGTGGACCGCATAAGAGAAGTTGTGGACGAAAACACCAAGTTGATATTTTCGGAAACCATAGGCAATCCCACAGTGGGTGTACTGGACATAGAGGCTGTTGCTGATGTGGCTCACCAGTTGGGAATTCCCCTCGTGGTGGACAACACCCTTGTCACTCCCCTTCTGTGCAGACCTCTAGATCACGGAGCGGACATAGTTGTCTATTCATCCACCAAGTACCTTGACGGACACGCAACGTCCGTGGGTGGATTGATCGTTGACGGTGGAAAATTTGACTGGACAAAGGGCAAATTTCCCTGTTTGACAGAACCCGATCCCAATTACCACGGATTGAGCTACACGGAAACCTTTGCAGATTTGGCATACATCACCAAGGCGAGGGCGGTATACATGAGAGATTTCGGAGCCATAATGAGCCCCTTCAACGGATTTTTGACCAATCTGGGAATTGAAACCCTTGCCCTAAGAATGGAAAGACACAGCGAAAATGCCCTCAAAGTAGCTGAATACTTAGAAAAACACGACAAAGTCCAATGGGTCAAGTACCCCAAATTAAAGACCGGCGCGGATTATGAACTTGCGGAAAAATACCTGCCCAAGGGAGGAAGCGGAGTTATTTCCTTCGGTGTAAAGGGCGGAGTGGAGGAAACTAAGAAATGGATAGATTCGCTGAAGATGATAAGCCTTGTGGTGCATGTGGCAGATGTGAGAAGTCACGCACTTCATCCTGCGAGCATGACACATAGACAATTATCCGAGGCAGATTTAAAGGCAGGAGGAATTTCACCTAATTTAGTCAGATTGTCCGTGGGAATTGAAAATGTAGAAGACATAATAGCAGATATTGAACAGGCTTTTAAAAATATTTAAGGAGGGAGAGCATGCCTTTAATAATACCCAAGGATTTAATAAGTCAGGAAGTGCTGGAGCGAGAGAACATATTCACCATGGACGAAAACAGAGCAGGCACACAGGACATAAGACCCCTTAAAATCGCCATAGT
>JAUNLL010000128.1 GCA_030532275.1 Peptoniphilus sp.
GAAGAAGATTTCAGAATTCACAGGTGTGGAAATAAATCCTGCTGAAAATATAATCATAACTCCGGGAACTCAAGGTGCGCTTTTCTTGGCTATGAGTTCACTTATTGCCGCAGGAGATAAAGTTGCCATTTTGGAACCGGATTACTTCGACAACAAAAAGCTGGCAGAATTTTTAGAGGCTGATGTTTATCCCATAGAGTTAGATTATTTAAATGCGCCTGAAGGAAAGGCGGGAATTAATTTTTCAGATTTGGAAAACGCTTTTAAGGACGGAGTAAAAACATTTTTATTTACGAACCCTTCAAACCCCACAGGTGCCATATATTCAAAGGAAGAGCTTTCTGAAATTGCAAGACTGGTAAGAGAATACGACGTCACTCTTCTCGCTGATGAGCTGTATTCAAGACAGATATTTGACGGCAGAGAGTACCACCACATGATAAATGAAGATGTTGATTTCGATAAGCTGATCACGATAATCGGACCTTCAAAGACTGAGTCCATGAGTGGATTCAGATTGGGAATAGCCTACGGTTCAAAGCAAATTATCGACAGAATGGAAAAACTTCAAGCCATCGTATCTTTGAGAGCGCCAGGTTACAATCAGGCCATGCTCGATCTGTGGTTTGACGAACCGGAAGGATGGCTTGCCGATAGAGTTAAAAAACACCAAGCTATCAGAGATGATTTAGTTACAAAATTCAGAAGCGTGGAAGGAGTACAGATAAGATCGACTGAAGGCGGATCCTATATATTCCCCAAACTTCCGAAATTGGATGTGCCTCTTAAAGATTTCGTAAAAATTTTAAGAGAACACGCAAATGTAATTGTCACCGTTGGTACTGAATTCGGACCGCAATACGATGACTGCATAAGACTTAATTTCTCTCAAGATCCTGTCAAAGCGGCAGCTGCTGTGGATAGAATTGTTGAAATGATAGAAAGATACAGGGTGAAGTAATGGCAAAAAATCCAATACCTCAAGGTAAGTATATACCTGCAAAAAAATCTGCGAACTTCGTGTTTTCCGCAGGCATGACTCCAAGGCTGGACGGAAAATTGATACAGGTGGGCAAAGTCGAAGTTGACAAACCTCTTGAAAGCTACAAAGATGCCGTAGTACAAGCTGCCAATAATGCACTTACAGCGATCAAAAACGCATTGGCAGAAGATGAAGAAATTGCCGAAATAATGACCATGACAGTCTATGTAAATGCGGAAGAGGGTTTTACAGCCCATTCAAAGCTGGGAGATTTTGCATCTGAATACATCGTAGATGAACTGGGAGATATTGCCATCTGTTCAAGGACGGCAATCGGAGTGAAATCCCTTCCGGGAGATGCACCTCTGGAAATACAAATTATAGCAACTTACAAATAATTAAAGGCGACCTCAGGTCGCCTTTTCATATGAAAAAAATTTTTAATTTTATCAGCGTCTAAAAGGCCAAGTCCTCAAGTCTTTGTCCCTTGACTGCCAAGGAATGCTGTCCCGACTCTACAAATACCACGGGCGGTCTGAGCAGCGAATTATAATTTGATGACATGGAAAATCCGTAGGCTCCCGTGGATTTAATCAATATCAAATCTCCTGTTTCTATTTTGGGCAACAGGATATCTCTTATTATAATATCTCCGGATTCGCAACACTTGCCGCAGATAGTCACAAGTTCTTCCTTTTTATTTTCCGCTTTGTTCACCACCAAGGCATCGTACTTAGCTCCATAGAGGGCAGGTCTTATGTTGTCGGTCATTCCACCGTCTATGGATATGTACTTTCTTACATTTTTTATGTCCTTTATATTTCCTGCGGTGTAAAGAGTGTACCCTGCTTCACCCACTACGCTTCTGCCCGGTTCAATGGTAATTCTCGGTCGATCTTCTTTATTTGTAAAGTAGGCATTTATTTTTTCCATGACGGGATCAAGGAAGTAACTGTAAGGTTTTCTTTTCTCATCGGTGTATGTGATACCGAATCCGCCACCGATGTTTAATTCTTCAATGTACTTGCCTGTGAGGTCCTTGGTTTTTTCAATTAGGTCCAGGGCAATATCCAAGGCTTTTAAATAGACGTCGTTGTCGAAGAGTTGAGAACCCAAGTGGTAGTGATATCCCAAGAAGTTGAAGTTGTGATCCTCTGTAACTTCCCTTACCTTGTCCAGCACTTCGTCAACATTGAATCCGAATTTTGAGTCCACTGCCGCCGTTTGGATGTACTTGTGAGTGTGAGTGTCTACACCGGGAGTTATCCTGAAGAGAACATTTACTTTTTTGTTGTATTTTTTAGCTGCAGCTGAGATCAAAGAGATCTCTCCCGATCCGTCTATTATTATTTTTCCCACATTGTTTTTAACAGCCATA
>JAUNLL010000023.1 GCA_030532275.1 Peptoniphilus sp.
AGCAACATGGAATACAGCTGGTAAAAGTTCACCTGCAATTTTATACATGTTCGGAATCATGAGAAGCAGACCTTGAGATGCTGTATAAGTAGTAGCCAAAGCTCCTCCGTGCATAGCACCGTGAATTGCACCTGCAGCTCCACCTTCAGACTGCATTTCCGTAACGTCAACCCTTTGTCCGTATAGATTCTTTTTTCCGTTAGCCGACCATTCATCTACCAATTCAGCCATGGGAGAAGAAGGCGTGATTGGATAGATTGCGGCAATATCACTAAATGCGTAAGATACATATGCAGCGGCGGTATTACCGTCTACGGTCATCTTACGTCTTTCTCTATTAAATTTCATTTTATAAAACATCTCCTTAACCTATTAATCCTATTGTTAATTGTGGAATAAATGTAGTCGCTAAGATAATTACTATTGCAACCACTATAAAGGGCAATATTTCCTTAGCAGTTTCTTCAAATCTCCTGCCTGATATACCTGATGCTACATACAAGTTAACTCCAAGAGGCGGTGTTATTAAACCGAAGGTCATATTAACAACTATTATAGCTCCCAGATGTATCGGATGTATTCCCAAGGTCTTTGCAATGGGAAGTAGTATGGGCGTCAAAATTAGTATTGAAGCATTTAATTCCATAAAGGTACCTAAGAAAAGCATTATCACATTTACTATTAATAAAAATTCTATCTTACCTATTTCATTTTCGTAAACAAAATTCGTCAGCTTAATAGGCAATTGTTCCAAAGTTAAAAGTCTTCCCAAGAAACCTGCAAATCCTATGATGATCATTATTGTACAGGTGGTTATTGCAGCATCCTTAAATATATTTTTTATATCCTTTAACTTCAACTCTCTCGTTACAACAGTACCGACTATAAAAGCGTACAGACAAGCTACAGCCGCTGATTCAGTAGCTGTGAAGACACCTGAATAGATACCACCCATGATTATTATGGGCATGAATAGAGGCAGTATAGCAGGTCCAAAAGTTTCTTTAATTCTGTCTGCGCTGAATTTTTCAGAGTTTCTATATCCACGTTTTTTAGCCATTGTAACTGTCAATACCACTAGAGCTACAGTTGTCAAAATTCCAGGGCCTATTCCTGACAAAAACATGTCAGATATGGATTGTTCCGCTGCAACCCCATAGGTTATCATCGCAATACTTGGCGGTATAAACAGACCTATACAACCTGATGTAGCCGCAACAGCTCCGGACCAACCCGGACCGTAACCTTCTTTTACCATGTAAGGAATTAAAATTCCTCCTATCGCCGCAACCGTTGCAGGTCCTGATCCTGAAATAGCTCCGAAGAACATGCTGGCAACTACTGTTATAACAGCCAAACCACCTGAAACAGAACCGATTAGAGAAGATACAAAATCTACAAGCCTCTTTGATAAACCTCCGCTATTCATCAACTCTCCACAAAGTATGAAGAAGGGGATAGCTAAGTACGAAAAACTATCTACACTTTGTGCTGTTGCCATCGCAGCATATTGCAAGGGATACTGTCCAAATATCACCATAGGAAAGGCTCCTGCCGCTCCTATTACAAAGGCAATGGGGACTCCTATGACCAACAGCAAGACAAAAAATATAAAAATTGTAAATAACATTATATTATTACCTCCGTTACATCCTCAAGTTCCAATTTTCTATCCAAATAAATGTCTATCCCTTGATCTATGAAAGCTATTAGCATCAATGTAAAACTCACAGGAATTGAAATATAAACATAGGCCATAGATATATGTAATCCGGGTGATATTTGGTTCTTTTGTGCACTAGAGAGTATAATTCCTCCCACGATGAAAATTACACACAAGAGCAGACAACAAATTATAGCCAATATTTTTATGAATTTCTGTTGTTTTTCCGGAAATTTTTCAACTATGAAAGAAACTGTGGCGTGAGATCTTTCAGTTACCCCGATTGCAGCTCCTATCAAGGTTACCCATACCAACAGATATCTCGTGAATTCATCAGTCCAGGTTATCGGCACTTTAAATATAAATCTGTTGAAAACATTGTACAGTGTAGCTAAAGTCATTAAGGCAAGTCCTATAACTATTATCCAAATCTCTATTTCTCTTATTATTTTATTGATTTTCTTTATCATCTATTGCTCACCTCTAATCTTTTCTATTTCTTCCATTACATAATCAAATGTTTCTTCTCCTATTACAGGTCTGTACTTTTCATATATTTCTTCAGATTTTTCTCTCCAGTAGGATTTGTCTTCATCTGTGAAATAGTAGACTTCTGTTCCGGAAGCTTCAATATCCTTTATGTTTTGTGTGTTTTGTTCTCTTGCTACTTCTATTTGATAATCACAGGCTTCTCTGCAGGCTTGGAAAAGCATAGCTTTTATATCTTCAGGTAGTCTGTCTATCTTAGCCTTGCTTCCGTAGAGAACGAAGGGGCTGTAGAAGTGGTTACTTACGCTCATGTATTTTTGTACTTCATTGAATCTTTGGGAATAAATCAAAGATGCAGGGTTTTCTTGTCCGTCGATTGTATCTTGTTGCAACGCTGTATATACTTCTGTTATGGACATAGGTGTTGGATTTGCTCCCCAATGAGCCATGGCATCAAGCATCAATTTATTTTCCATCGATCTTATTATCATTCCACCAAAATCTTCAGGGTGTTTTACAGGGTTTTTATTGTTGGTGAATAATCTAAAACCGTTCTCTCCCCATCCCATTCCATAAAGACCTATATCTTCAAGAGCAGTTAAAAGTTTTTCTCCAACTTCACCCTTTAACAATTGTTCAGCTTCTTGTTCGTTGTAGACCAAGTAGGGTAAGTCCAGTACGCTGTACTCGGGAATCCAGTTACTGATTAGAGCTTGAGAGCCCATATGTAAATCATGACCGCCGGCCATTAAACTCTCGATTTGAGCCTTTTCTCCTCCCAGCTGTCCACTGGGAAATATTTGAACCTCTACTCTTCCATCAGATAATTCGTACATTCTTTCTTTCAAGTATTCTCCACACTTATTCAATGAGTGTTCCGGAGCTAAAGTAGTTCCGTACTTTATTATTATTTTCTCTTTTCCGGATGCGCTCGTTCCCCCACAACCTGTTAGCGCAAGTATGCAAAGAGAAATAAGAAACAATTTTATTATTTTTCTCATTTTCCCGCCTCCTTATAAAAGTTCTTTATTCACTACATTGATCGGTTGCTCCCCGTTAAGTACCTTAAACACCGCATTTGCCGCTCCTTCTCTAAGAGCTTGTACAGATTCTTCAGCAAAATACGCCGAGTGAGGTGTCACAATTATGTTCGGTTCTTTCAACAACGGACTGTTTAAATCCAGGGGTTCTTTTTCAAATACGTCTAAAGCCGCCCCTGCTATCTTTTTATTTTTAACAGCATTATATAGATCATCTTCATTTACAATGGCACCTCTTCCACAGTTTATGACAACTGCAGTAGGTTTCATTTTATTCAACATTTCTTCTCTGATTAAATATTTTGTATCTTTGTTTAAAGGCACATGAACCGATACAACGTCAGAATTTGTGAAAATCTCTTCAAGACTTGCCTTTGTAGCTCCTTCTGCCGCTACTTGTTCTTCCGTTAAAAACGGATCATAGGCCAAAACCTTCATCCCAAATCCGTTTATCAATTTTTTAGCTATATTCTTTGGTATCTTTCCGAATCCGAGAAGTCCCACTGTTAAACCCTCTATACGATTTACCTTGTAATTTACATAGTCGTTCCAATTGCCTTCTCTGATCATTTTGTCAAATTGAACTATTCTTCTTAAAAGTCCCAACATCATTCCAATGGTATGGTCCGCTACTTCATTCACTCCATAATCAGGCACGTTGCAAACGTAAATTCCCTTTTCAGTGGCAGCTTTAACATCAATTTTGTCAGTTCCTATTCCATAGGTCGCTATTACCTTGCAGTTTTCCATTTTATCTATGACGTCTTTTGTCAAATATGACCATTGGTTTATTATGCCATCGGCATCTTTAACTAATTCAATCAGCTCATCTTTTTCCAATTTAGTTTTATTCGGTTTAAATTCAAGCCCATCAATTTTTGTGAGTATTCCTCTTTCAATCTCAACATCTGTAAAGTCATAATCACATACAACAACTTTCATTATATTCCTCCTTCTTGCTGTAATAAGTCTCAAATAACAATACTATCTGCTTAAAATTTCCTTAGCTTGATCAAGTAAATCAGATGAAATATAAGATACCACTTCAATCTCATAATTATTTTTAATTTCATCACTTAAATTACTCATAATCAATTCTCTTATCTCTTCTTTGCCACCTTGGCAAAAAGCACAGGCTCCACTGATTTTAACTTCGATTTTCTTCGGAGATATATCTACTATGGATATATCTCCTCCATGTGATTGCATGTACTTTTTTACCGACACCAAAGATTCTTCAAATATCTCATATGTTTTTTTCAACTCTTCTTTAAAAGGCATTTTATTTCCCATACTATGCTTTTTTTATCATTGCAATGTGTTTTGCAAATCTCTTTTTCTCTTCCATATTTGATTGACGTGCAATCATAATCCTTTGAGCTTGAGGACTTCCCGCTCCGTGCATTGATTCTGTCAAATATCCAACTGCCGCTGTTCCAAGACATAGATTTTCGATAAGTCTCATTATTCTTATTCTGTCTTCTGTGGGAACATCCGATACGCCCTTTAGATATTTTTCTACATACTTGCCGACCTCTTCACTTCTCAAATCCTTTTCTGACGGTGTCGTAACCATCATTCCTCCTGCAATATCTTGAGCAAGTCTTGAAATTTCATAGGGAAATCTCGTAACATTTTGTTTGCATACATTCGCTAAGAGTAAATCGCACATATAATTTCCCGATTGTGTTTTCCATCCTGAATAGGAACACGCCAACGCACTTGACCAAATAGTTTCATTCAGGTGATTCATTTCTATAAGTTTATCTTTTATGTGACTTGCCTTAGGCACTCCGTTATAATCCGCCGCCACTGCCGCAGCGCCGATAAGTACATCGCCCACTCCCGTCTTGCAAGCATAGGATTGTCTGTGATATCCCGCGAATCTCTCAACTAACATTCCGGAAAATTCTGTTTCTCCATCCATGAATATTCTTTCATTGGGAATGAATACATCATCAAATACTATCAAAGCTTCCATTCCGCCATAACGTAAATTTCCAACATCAAGCGGACTGTCTTCCAGTTTTCTTGTGTCACAGCTTTGTCTTCCTATTATCATCACAATTCCCGGAGCATCTGTCGGAACTGCAAAACTGATAGAATAATCCTTATCCTCAGGTTTCATTGACACTGTGGGCATGACTAATATCTCATGAGAGTTAGTAGCTCCCGTTTGATGAGCCTTTGCTCCTCTGACTACTATTCCATCTTCCCTTCTCTCTACAACGTGTAGATATAGATCGGGATCATCTTGTGCACTGGGTGATTTGCCTCTGTCACCCTTGGGGTCTGTCATAGCTCCATCTACGACTAAATCGTTTTCCTGAACGTACTTCAAAAATTTGACGAATCTTTCGTGGTATTTCGTTGAATACTTGTTGTCAATTTCGTAGGTTGTGCTGAATACCGCATTCATTCCATCCATTCCTACACAGTCTTTTGTCCCATAAATCTTTGCATAGTAACTTTCTTTACTAAATCATCAGTACTTTCATGTATGTGGTTAAATCTGTTTACTTCTCCGTCAATAAAGGGTGAATTAGCAACAAATAAGTCCTTGCTCTTACTGTCGGCAAATTCATAGGTTGCTTTTACCGAATTAAAAGAAGGTCTTAATATGGGATGATCTAATGGTTTTTCAATCCTCTCCCCGAACATATAGACTTTCATATTTAGAGCTCTTATACTTTCTTCATATTGAGCACCCGTTTTTCTCGCCATAAATATCCCTCCATTTCATTTGTTATTAACAAATACTATTTGCTAATATTTTTTATAAGTATATCATTTTATAATATATATGTAAACACTTAAAATATATTTTTTATAAATAGCTGATTTGTACTGTATTTGTGCAGTTATTTATATTTGTTATTAACAAACTCAGTTTTTTCTATCTCCTTTTTTGCTGCCTATATAAACGGTTATTCTTATGGTATAATTAAATAAATAACGATGTTTTCGCTTGAAAATAATCAATAGAAATATTTATTTTACAGAATTCACACCCTTTTAAATATGCAAAATATAGAATTTTGTATTTTAAGGAGGACTTATGTCAGTTAGAAAAATACAGACCATAGATCGAGTTTCAGATATTTTTAAATGTTTCGATGAAAATACAACGGAACTTGCCTTGGGAGAAATTTCAGAAAAAACCGGAATAAATGCCAGCACTTTACACAGTTTGCTCGCATCTTTAAAGTCAAACGGATTTATTGAGCAAGATCCCACCAGCAGAAAGTACAGACTGGGGTATCAATTGCTCTATCTCGGAAATTTGGTATCATCCTCTCTCGATATAGTAAAATCCGCATCAGATGCCTTGGACACACTACAACAAAAATTTGATGAAACCATACACTTGGCTACTTTAAATGGAGATCATATAGTTTATTTGGACAAAAGAAACTCATCCAAACAATTGCAACTATACACAAAGATAGGGATAAGAGTGCCGGCTTACGCAACTAGCACAGGCAAGATAATGCTTGCCTACAAGGGAACGGACTACATAATGGAACATTTCCCTGAAAAGCTGGATAAAATTACCAAAAATACCATATCTTCAAGGGAAGTTTTAATACAGGATTGTAAGTATATAAAATCGGATGGATTCGCCTTTGACGATGAAGAGAATTTAGACGGATTAAGTTGTATAGCCGCTCCCATCTTCGATTATAATAATCGTGTTAATTTCGCTGTCAGTATAGCAGGGCCTACACAGAGGATAGATTCTCTGAAAACCGAAGAAAATATTGATTTTCTTAAAGCTCAAAGTTTATTGATCTCAAAAAAATTGGGATATTTTCCAAAATAATAGAACGCATAAATAAAACCTCTTTACAAATTATTTGTAGAGAGGTTTTGTGCTTAACACAAAAAATATCCAAGATGTCACTCTTGGATATTGCTATGATTATTTGATTTTTAGACTTCTACGCTCCAACCTTGGGGACCTTCCGCCTTTCCCCATTGTATGTCTGTCAAGGTGTTGTAGAGATCTTGTGAAATCTCTCCTATTTCTCCCTTGTTTATCTTCATTATTTTGTCTTCGTACTTCAGTTCTCCCACGGGTGATATTACAGCTGCTGTTCCCGTGCCGAATACTTCTGTCAACTGGCCTTGATCGTAGGCTTCTACTAGTTCATCTATGGATATTCTCTTTTCTTCCACGTCCATGCCCTTGATCTTCAGTAGTTCTATTATGGATTTTCTTGTTATTCCCGGAAGAATTGAGCCGTTTAATTCGGGCGTTATAATCTTATTGCCCACTACGAAGAATATGTTCATAGCTCCCACTTCTTCCACATATTTTCTCTCTATTCCGTCGAGCCAAAGCACTTGAGAGTACTGACTTTTTTCGGCTTCCACTTGGCTCTTTAAGCTGACTGCGTAGTTTCCGCCAGTTTTTGCCATGCCCATTCCACCTCTTACGGCTCTTACATATTTGTCTTCAACATAGATTTTCACGGGTTCAAGTCCGTTTTTATAGTAGGGACCCGAGGGTGAAAGTATTATGATGAATTTGTATTCAGTGCCGGGTTTTACTCCCAAAAATGCAGATGTGGCGATGATAAAGGGTCTTATATAGAGGGATGCTCCGGGGATATCGGGAACCCAATCTCTCTCAATGTCGATGAGTTTGATCAGCGCTTCAAGGACGAATTCTTCATCCAGCAGAGGAATGCACAGTCTGTCATTGGACATGTTCATTCTCTTGAAGTTTTCATCAGGCCTGAAGAGATATACTTTTCCGTCGTTTTTATAGGCCTTTAATCCTTCGAAAACCGTTTGTCCATAATGAAAGGTTACTGCCGAAGGGTCAAGGCAGATATTTCCATAGGGTACTATGCGGGGATCATGCCATCCTTTTCCTTCGCTGTAATCCATTACAAACATGTGATCTGTGAAATATTTTCCAAATCCCAGTTTGTTTAAATCGGTGATTTTTTCCTTGGGATTGTTATTTTTTTCAAATTTTATTTCCATCATCTTCTCCTTCTTCGCTGTATAATGAAAAACCATTTTCCTTCAGTTTTCTTTCGATTTGTTCAATATGCTGTGCATTTCTCGTTTCAGCTTTGATGTTCAATACGCAACTGAAAATTTCATTGGTTTTTTCAAGGGTGTTGTATTCAACTCCGATTACATTTGCTCCTTCTTCGGAGATGACCTTGGATACTGCTGCAAGTTCTCCGGGCTTGTCTGTTAGTTCTATGCTCAAAGTGGTGTTTCTGCCCGTGGTTACCAGACCCTTGGAGATTATCCTGGAAAGAATGTTTACATCTATGTTTCCACCTGATAGAATCGCCACGGTTTTTTTGTTATTTACATCTACTTTGTTGTGCATTGCAGCTGCATAGGATACCGCCCCTGAACCTTCGCAGATCAGTTTTTGTTTTTCCAGTATCGCCAGTATCGCCGATGCTATTTCCGCTTCTGTGACGGTCACTATTTCATCCACATATTCCTTTATTATTTCATAGGTTATGTCGCCCGGTCTTTTTACCGCTATACCGTCAGCAAAGGTGTTCACTCTTTTAAGCTCTGAAATTTTTCCCGATTCTATGGATTCCTTCATGGAAGGAGCGTTGGCAGCTTGAACTCCTATTATTTTGGTATCAGGTTTGAGAGTTTTGATCACAAAGGCTATTCCGCTTATGAGGCCTCCGCCACCTATGGGGACGATCACTTGATCCACATCCACAAGCTGATTTAGGATTTCCAGACCTATGGTTCCTTGCCCTGCGATTACGTCTACGTCGTTGAAGGCATGAATGTAAGTTTTGTTGTATTTTTCATTGTATTCTTGAGAGGCTTTATAGGCGTCGTCATAGGTGTTGCCCTGCAAAATCACTTCGGCTCCAAAGGCCTTTGATGCTTCCACCTTTGATATGGGTGCATTCTCAGGCATGAATATGGTGCTTTTAATGCCCAGTTCTCTACATGAGAGCGCCACTCCTTGAGCGTGATTTCCCGCCGATGTGGCAACTACGCCCCTGCTCTTTTCATCATTTGAAAGCTGTGATATCTTGTTGTAGGCTCCTCTTATCTTGAAAGAGCCTGTAACTTGAAGATTTTCAGTTTTTAAATATATATTTTCGCCGAGATTTTGTGCATGAATCAAATCCGTCTTTCTTGCTATGGGTTTAAGTTTAAAGGATGCACTGTAAACTTTATCCAATGTTAATTTTTTATCCATTATTTAAGCACCGCCCCTTTGTCAGAGCTCGTAACCAACCTTCTGTATCTGTCCAGCCATCCGCTTACTTTGTTTAATTCAAGAGGTTGGAAGTTTTCCATTCTCTTCTTTAATTCTTCATCGGAGATTTTTAAATTCAATGAGTAGTTAGGTATGTCGATTTCTATTATATCTCCTTCTTCTATTATGCCGATTTCTCCGCCCAGTGCAGCTTCGGGAGAGATGTGTCCTATGGATGCACCTCTTGAGGCTCCGGAAAATCTTCCGTCTGTTATGAGTGCTACGCTTTTATCCAACTTCATTCCCGCAAGAGCTGAAGTGGGATTTAGCATCTCTCTCATTCCCGGACCTCCCTTGGGTCCTTCATATCTTATTACCACGACGTCCTTTTCCTTTATTTCTCCTGCGTAGATGGCCTTGATAGCTTCATCTTCCGAGTTGAATACCCTTGCCGGACCGCTGTGTTTAAGCATTTCAGGTGCTACTGCCGATCTCTTGACCACGGCGCCCTTTCTCGCTATATTTCCGAAGAGGATGGCAAGGCCACCCACTTGTGAATAGGGGTTGTCAATGGGTCTTATTACCTCTTCGTTGTAATTGTGAGCGTCCTTTATGTTTTCCGCCAAGGTTTTTGTCGTTGCGGTGAGCACTTCCGTGTTTAAGAGATTTTTGCTTGCTAATTGAGCTTGGACTGCTTTTATTCCGCCGGCATGGTACAAATCCTGCATGTGATGAGGGCCTGCCGGTGCTAAGTGGCACAGATTAGGCACCTTTTCGCTTAATTCGTTGAATAGGTTCAAATCCACATAGATGTCCGCTTCAGCTGCGATGGCCAACAGGTGAAGCACCGTATTAGTTGAACATCCCAGAGCCATATCACAGGCTATGGCGTTTTTAATTGATTCTTCGTTGATTATATCCTTGATCTTTATGTCTTCTCTCAAAAGATCCATTATCTTAAATCCGCTGTCCTTTGCCAATCTGTACCTTTCCGAATATACAGCAGGCACGGATCCGTTGCCTGGAAGTGCAAGTCCTATGGCTTCGGACAGACAGTTCATGGAATTTGCAGTATACATTCCCGCACAGGAACCGCAGGAGGGGCATACGGCTTGTTCCATTTCGCAGAGTTCTTCTTCCGTTATCAAGTTAGCCTTTGCCGCTCCCACCGCTTCAAATATGCTGGATAAAGACAGTGATTTGCCCGTTCTTTCTCCGGCAAGCATGGGACCTCCGCTCACTAATATAGTAGGAAGATTGAGTCTTAGCGCTCCCATTATCATTCCGGGAACTATTTTGTCGCAGTTGGGCACCAATACAAGAGCGTCCAGTCCGTGGGCTATCGCCATGGTTTCCACGCTGTCGGCAATCAACTCTCTGCTGGGAAGGGAATACTTCATTCCCCTGTGACCCATGGCTATTCCGTCACATACTCCTATTGAGGGTATGGTGATGGGTGTTCCTCCATTCATGAGAATCCCCGTCTTTACCGATTCAGCCACCTTATCTAAGTACATATGTCCGGGTACTATTTCGCTGTAGGCCGATATTATACCGACGAGGGGTCTTTCCAGTTGCTCCTTCGTGTATCCCAAAGCATAAAATAACGATCTGTTGGGCGCTCTTTCAACACCCCTTACTACGTTATCGCTCTTTAAATTCATAAGTGCCTCCTATTTCTTCAACCAACTCATCATGGAACGGAGTTCCTTTCCGACCTCTTCAAGTTGATGTTGCGCTTCTTTTTGTCTTGTAGTCAAGAATCTTATCTTTCTTCCGCTGCTGAATTCTGCCATAAACTCGCTGGCAAATTTACCCGTTTGAATATCATTGAGGACAGCCTTCATGTTCTTCCTGGTTTCTTCTCCGATAATTCTCTTGCCCGTTACATAATCTCCGTATTCGGCAGTGTTTGAAATGGAGTTTCTCATGTTTGCAAATCCGCCTGCATTTATCATATCCACGATCAATTTCATCTCGTGAATACATTCAAAATATGCCATCTCAGGTTCATATCCCGCTTCCACAAGAGTTTCAAAGCCCGCTTTCATAAGTTCCGTAACTCCTCCGCATAGCACGGCTTGTTCTCCGAAGAGGTCTGTTTCAGTTTCTTCTTCGAAAGTAGTTTCAAGGATTCCCGCTCTGCCGGCACCGATTCCCGAAGCATAGGCAAGGGCAACTTCCTTTGCATTGCCACTCACATCTTGGTGAACAGCTATCAGTGAGGGAACTCCATATCCCTTTTCATATTCACTTCTTACGGTGTGTCCCGGCCCCTTGGGCGCAACCATGATCACATCAATATCCTCTGCCGGTGTTACCAAGTTGTAGTGGATGTTAAACCCGTGAGCATACATCAAAGTATCTCCCTTTTTCATATGTGGAGCCACTTGTTCGTTGTAGATATCCGCAGATACTTCATCGGGTACAAGCATCATGACGATATCAGCTCTTTTTGCCGCTTCAGACACCTCGAAAACTTCAATGCCGAATTCTTCCGCCTTAGCCTTTGACTTTGAATTCTTAGCCAATCCAACTATTACATTTACTCCGCTTTCCTTTAAGTTCATCGCATGGGCATGACCTTGTGAACCGAATCCTATTATAGCCACGGTCTTTCCGCTCAGTACATCTAAATTGCAATCTTTGTCATAGTATTTTTTTATCATTTTCTACACTCCTTAAATTCTCTTCATCGCCGTGATACCGGTTCTACAAACTTCCACTACATCGTACTTTTTAAGAATATTCAAAAAAGCATCTACCTTTATGGGCTTTCCCGTAACCTCCATGATTAAACTCTCCGGAGATAAATCCACTATGGTGCCCTTGTATATATCTGCTATTTGCTTAAATTCCACAATGGAGGTATCTCCAAGGTTTATTTTGACCAGTACTATTTCACGCATTACGGTGTTATCTTCGTGAAATATCTCTATTCTTACCACTTCTTCAAGTTTTTCAGTTTGACTTATGAGTTGCTTCAATTCATTTTTATCCGCCAAGGTGGTCAATGTGATCATCGATATGCCCGCTTCCTTGGTAAAGGATACAGTCAAACTCTCGATGTTGAACCCTCTTCTGGCAAACATCGATGATATTCTTGCCAAAATTCCTGCATTATTTTCAACCAGTATGCTAACAATATTCATATCTTTCATATCATCACTCCACTATAATATCATCAACTGTTCCGCCTGCCGGAATCATCGGGAATACTCGTTCATCGCTATCTATTCCAACCTTTATCACCACTGATTTAGGTGCAACTATGGCTTCTTCGAAAGCCTTTGTAAACTCTTCAAAAGTTTCACAATTATATCCTATGGCGCCCAGGGCTTCTGCCAACTTTACATAATCTGTTGTCTGTTTTACGTCTGTGGCGGAATATCTGTCGTTGTAGAGAAGATGTTGCCACTGTCTTACCATTCCCAGTGCTGAATTGTCCATTACGACGGTGATTATCTTTATGTCGTTGTTGACAGATGTCAGTATCTCGTTAAAGTTCATGTTGAAGGAACCGTCGCCCGTTATGTGGACTACATGCCTATCAGGATTGCCTAATTTGGCGCCCATGGCAGCTCCGTAGCCGTAACCCATGGTTCCCAGTCCTCCACTTGTCAAGAAGGATCTGGGTTTAGTTCTTCCGGAATACTGAGCAGTCCACATTTGATGTTGCCCTACATCCGTTACGAATATCATATCTTCTCCCAATCTCTTGGAGATGTGTTGGATCACGCTGTGGGGTTTTATGAGTTCTCTGGACTCTTGAGGAACATAATCTTCCTTTCTGAGTTCTTTGATTTCATTTATCCAATCTTCCCTCTTTTGTTCCTTTACATGGGGACAGAGTTTGGTCAAGGTGTCTTTGATGTCGCCCACCACTCCATAATCTGCAATTACGTTCTTGTCTATTTCCGATTTGTCTATGTCCATGTGGATTATAGTTGCATTCTTAGCAAATTTTTTGGTGTTTAATGCAACTCTGTCTGAAAATCTCACTCCACAAGCGATGAGCAAATCACACTCCGCTATGGCGAAGTTGGAGCTTACTCTTCCGTGCATTCCCAACATGCCTAAATTTAAATCATCTTCATAGCCCAGCACTCCGATTCCCATTATGGTGTTGCAGGCAGGGATGCTGTTTTTATGAATCAGTTCTCTAAGCTCTCTAAAAGCTCCCGATGCAGTCACCCCGCCACCGCAGTACAAGATGGGTTTTTTGGATTTATTTATGCATTCTGCGACTTTCTTTATCTCTTCTTCAGTGGCACTTTCATAATTCTTTTCGTATTTCAATTTTCCCTTGGGTTCGTACTCCGTAAGTTCGGACATTATATCCTTGGGAACATCCACTACCACCGGTCCCTTTCTTCCCGAACTTGCAATCATAAAGGCACGTCTTATGGTATCTTGTAGATACTTCACATCCCTTATGACAAAATTGTGCTTGGTGATGGGCATTGTAATTCCGATGATATCAATTTCTTGGAAAGAGTCCTTGCCTATTAAATTTCTGCTGGCATTACCCGTTATTACCACCATGGGAATCGAATCCATGTAAGCTGTGGCTATGCCCGTTACGGTGTTTGTGGCACCGGGACCCGATGTAGCTATTACGACACCGGTTTCGCCCGTAGACCTTGCAAATCCGTCGGCGGCATGAGTTGCTCCCTGCTCATGGCTTGTCCTTATGTGTCTTATTTGATCCTTGTAATCGTAAAGCGCATCATAAATATCAATTACCGCCCCTCCCGGATATCCAAAAACAGTTTTTACACCTTCATCGATTAAAGTTCTTATTATTACATCTGCTCCTCTAATTCTCATCTCGCCACCCCTACCCTTATAATATTTCAATCATAGGTCGTCCATTGCGACCATAGCTTATATTTACATCCAAGTTGTATAATTGCTTTAAATTATCATCAGTTAAAATATCTTTTTTCCTTCCACTTTTTAAAACCTTTCCACTTTTTAAAAGTAGAACATGAGTTATATTTGAAGAAATTTCGGAAATATCGTGAGTTATATAAATTAAATTCGTGTTCTTAATTCCCTCAAGCACATTTAAGACCTGCTCCCTTTGGTAAAGATCCAAGCTGGAACAAGGTTCGTCCAGTATGAGCAACTTTGGCTTGCTTATCAGACTTCTGAGTATCATCGTCTTTTTCTTTTCTCCTGCGGATAAATTGCCGTAGTGTTTGTTTCTGTAACTTGAAAAATCGTAGGCCTTGAGAAAATCCTCCGTTATGCCCCTCTCCTCATCGCTTTCTCTTTCATAAATTCCTATTTTGTTTTTTAAACCCGAAAGCACCACTTCATATACGGTTTCTCTAGATAAAACATCGTTGAACTTATCCATGGTGGATGAAACTATGCCTATATTTGACTTGACATCCTTCCAATTTCCCTTGCCAAATTCAATCCCAAAGGCCTTTATGCTGCCTCGTGAGGCAATGGTATATGCCATGAGCATGGAAAATATCGTCGACTTGCCCGATCCGTTGGGGCCGAGCACCGCCCAGTTTTCATTGTCATTTATCTTGAAGCTGACATCATCTATTAAAATATCTCCATTACGTATAAAATATATATTTTTAAACTCAATCATATAATCAATCCTTTATGGTATTAAAAAATCCCGAAGATAAACTTCGGGACGAATGCGCGCGGTACCACCCAACTTATTGAATAAATTCAATCACTTGTGATCTCTAACGGAATCTGACCGTCAACTCCTACTTAATTTCAGAATCAAAACTGGAAAATGATACAATTTAACTTCATTTATCATTTCGCACCTGCCAATGACTCTCTGAAAACTACGCTAAACTGCTTGTTTTTCCTATGTTTTTTAAAATATTAAAAGGAATTATACTATAATAATTTGCCAATGTAAAGCAAAAAAAATCACTTTTTTGTGATTTTTCTGTAAAATCTTGATTTCTTTTAATACAATTCCTTAGGAAAACGAATCGCAAAGTTTTCTTTTAATTTATGAATCACCCATCAATTAATTGTGAAAATGTTTTTATATAATTGAAATTAAACTATTTTTAGTATAAATTTTATTGTTGTACTGCAATTTAAACATCACTAGTCTAAAACTCATGAAAATTTCAATTCACAGCTGATGAATAGCCGATTAGGGCAAAAAAATTAGAGGCGACAAACTTAACTGCCGCCTCTAATTTAAAAATTCACTCTATTATTTTACTTCTTCGAAACTTTCCCAAAGTCCGTGGATGTTACAGTAACTCAATGCATAGAATACGCCCTTTTTGTCAGTTTTTACGCATGCTTGTACATAGGGTTTTGAAAGAACTTCTTCTTCACCGTGAGCTGAGAAATTATATGATCCAACTTCTATGGGGAACTTAAATCCTTCAGGTTGGAAGAAAACTTTTATCCATTCAATATGGTGTTCCAAAGTGTTGGGATGTTCAATTTCTTCTCCAACTTGAGCTGTTACTAAAAGGCAGTCTTCCTTTTGTTCTACATGAAGTACAGGTACGTGCTTTTCATTTTTCCAATCTCCCGATTGAACTAATTCAGTTAATTTTTTCAATTCAAAAACCTCCTAAAGTTTTATTTCCTTAACTACCTTATCAATTTACCCATTTTCACATAAAAAACCGCACAAATTACATTTTTAATTTCCACTGATTTCAAGAATTTCATAATAACCCCAGAAATCTTCCTCCACATCTGTAAAAATATCCTTCTTGCTGTACTTGTTCATGAAGGCGATATTGGGTTCTCTCTTCAGTATTTTGTTTAAAACCGTTGCAACTTCAGCTCTAGTTATGGGATCTTCCGGATGGAACAAATCCACACTTCTTCCCTTCATGTATCCCATGGAAGTCACGGCATCGATGTATTCCTTGCCCCAGAAATCTTCCTTGACATCTTTAAATTCTATGGCGGAATAATTTTTTTCGGATTTAGTCAGCTTTGAAATCACACTGGCAAATTCTGCTCTCGTAATTGATTTTTCAGGTTTAAATGTATCGTCGGAATATCCACCGATAATTTCCTCTTTTTGCATGTAGCCTATGGCATCAGCATACCACTTATCTTGAGCCACATCTTTAAATGTAGAATAATATCCCACGGGATCCTTGTCGTTATCTATCTTTGCCAGCACAAAGGCCACCTCTGCTCTGGTCATGTTCTTGTTTGGTCCGAAGGTTCCGTTTGCATAGCCCTTCATGATGGGTTTTCTGATGAAGGATACAGCTTCCCTTATCAAGTTTATGGAATTGATTATCTCGTCATTTTTGACATCACTTTTAATCTGTATGTATTGACCTTGGGCAATTGCCGCCACAAGTCTGGCACTATCCTCTCTTGAAGATGTGGATATGTTCAAAGACTTGGACATCCTCACATAGTCATCAAGCACCTGCATATTATCCCTGGAATTTGACATCAAGGAATCATCTACAATAGGTGCAGACACATATTTTTCTTCAGCATCCTTTACCACAGTCATCTCTTCTGCAGAATACTCCTCGTCTTCCATGGAGTACTCGCTTATGACCCTTAGCTTAGTACCCACTTCCTGTGGCTCAATTGCAATTTGAAAACTTCCGTCTTTAGCCGATTTAGCGCTGCCCATAACTTCATCATTCTTTAACAGACTCACTTCCGCACCGGGCATGGTCTTACCCGTAACAAACTTTGCATTTGAATAGACGCTGTTTAAAACCAGCTGACCCCTTTGCGCCTTGGTATTCGATGTTAAATTTTTCTGCACGGAATTTTCCACGCCTTTTCTGTCCACATAGGCAAGGACAAAGGAATTTTCAAAGGTGTTGCCGTCGGCATCTTCCTTTACCTCCGCCACTATGTCCACGCTGAATTTATCAATACCCTCTAAAAATTCTGTTTCATTGACGGAAAGGGTGACCAGATTTTGTGTATTTTCCTTGATGTTGGTCACATTCAAAGTTATCTTGGACTCTATGGGTTCAATCCCTTTAAATGCAGCATTATTCACTTTTAAATTATCATCCATCAGCACTGTCACAGCAAAGGATCTGTACTTACTTTGGTAATCCTCGGGCAACTCCACATTCAATTTGTAATTTAATTCATCGCCCTTGCTCGCCTTGTACACTGCAGGCTGTTCTAAAACTACTAAAATATCCGTCGACGCATAGCTCGTATTAGACGTAACCAAACCAAGCAACAGCATCAAACAGAAAATTAATGTAATTCCCGTCATCTTTTTCAACTAAATCACCTCTTTACTTAATTATATTGTATCAAATACTAAAATACTATTAAGTTATCGTTACAAATTTTTTACATTCAGCCTATAAACTATATTCTTAGGCACTATGCGACCTCAGAGAAATTAATTCGGTTAATAAATACAACCCTCTACTATTACTTAGTTGAAATCTTAAAAACTTAAAACAAAAGGACACAAGTTTCCTTGCGCCCTCCCCAATCATCTTTTTAATTCC
>JAUNLL010000129.1 GCA_030532275.1 Peptoniphilus sp.
AATATCAAAATGAAATAAAGCAAGGTCAGTTGGAAACGGGTATGATGGCGGTAAAAGGACCGGGCATCGTCGTGACTATGTATGATCTTCACCGTACGAGACCGGAGGGATATGACTATAATTGGGATGTTATCCATGATTCTGATATTTTAAATATTATAAATGATTTGAATTATGCCGGAGCGGAAGCTATTTCCATTAATGAGGAGAGATTTATTTCATCGACGGGAATTATGTGCGGAGGTCCGATTATAATAGTGAATGATGAGAGAATGGGAACGCCTTTTCAAATTAAGGCGATTGGTGATAAGGACAGATTGACTGCTCAGTTAACAGCTCCTAACACCTACGGAAGTATTTTATTGGAGGAAGGTTTTCAGTTTGTGGTTGAACAGAGGGATGAGATTATTATTCCGGCTTTTAAAGGAGATAGAACATTGAAATATGCCAAGCCTTTAGAGGAGACAAAATGATTATTATTGTAACGGGTGTTATTATCGGAATTTTATTGGGAATTATTTTTCCTTACACATATAATCCGCAATATTCACTTTATGTTTCTATTGCAATTTTGGCTTGTCTCGATTCGATTATCGGCGGGGCAAGAGCTATGTGTGAAGATACTTTCGACGGGATTGTTTTTTTATCGGGTTTGATTATGAACGGAATTATAGCGGGATTTTTTGCTCTGTTGGGAGATAAAGTGGGAATTCCTTTATACTATGCTCCTATTGTAACTTTTGGCGGAAGAATTTTTGACAATATAGCAAGAATTAGAAGATTTTTTATAGACAAATTGCGTAATAAATAGTTGAAGTATGAGTAAATAATGATATAATATAATTGTATCTTTGGAGGGGGAAAGAAGATGTATGATTTTGATGTAAATACAGACCAACTTGCTAAAATCCTTGTTGTAGGTGTAGGTGGAGGCGGAAATAATGCCGTCAATCGGATGATTGAACATGACGTGAGGGATGTTTCCTTTATTGCTATGAACACCGACGCTCAAGATTTAAAAAAATCTTTGGCTGAAATAAAATTACAATTGGGAGAAAAGCTTACTCGAGGTTTGGGAGCAGGTTCGGATCCTGAACAAGGCAGAAAAGCGGCGGAGGAAAATAGAGCGGAAATTGCAGCTTTATTTGAAGGTGCGGATATGGTATTTATTACTGCCGGTATGGGAGGAGGAACCGGAACCGGTGCGGCACCTGTGATAGCCGCTATTGCAAAGGAAATGGGTATTCTTACGGTCGGAATTGTCACAAAACCTTTCCTGATTGAAGGTTTTCCGAGAATGCGAAGAGCTGAAGCGGGTATTGAAGAATTAAAGAAATGTGTGGATACATTGATTGTAATTCCTAATGAAAAATTGCTGGACATTGCAGATAATAAAACCGGGATACTTGCATCCTTTGATTTGGCAGACAGTATTTTAAGGCAAGGTGTAGAGGGAATTACAGAAATTATTTCGAATAACAGTCTTATTAATGTTGACTTTGCCGATGTTAAAACCACTATGAAAGATAAGGGTTTGGCTTATTTGGGTATTGGGGTTGCAAACGGAGAAAAGAGGGCGATTGACTCGGCGAATATGGCAATATCATCTCCTTTGTTTGAAACTTCAATGGAAGGGGCTACTCATGTTTTGATATACATTAGCGGAAGTTCTCAGATAAAGACTCAGGAAATGCAAGATGCTGCGAATTATGTCGGAGAAATGACTGATGAGCAGGCAAATGTAATATTAGGTATCGGTATCGATGAGGATTTGGGAGAGCAAATTAAAGTTATTGTGATTGCAACAGGTTTTGACAGAGATAGACAAGAAAATGTTGAAGAGAAAAAACCTAAAATCATCACGGAAACTGAAGAAATCAAACAAAATAATGATGACAGTACTTTACTTACCCCTAAACCTTCATCTTTTAAGGGCAAGAGGACGGTAATAGATTTAGCGAAAGATGATGAAGAACCGCTTGATGTACCGAACTTTATCAACTTTTTAAATAGAAAAAATAAACAGTAATTATTACGCACCTCATGGCTTTAAGTATGGGTTTTATGCTCAATTTATTTTGCTTTGGGTGCGTTTTTGTGTTAGGAGATTAATATGAGATGTCCGAATTGCGGATTTAATGATACGAGAGTCGTGGATTCAAGACCTACCGATGAGGGAAAGGCGATAAGGAGAAGAAGAGAGTGTGCCGAATGCCTCCATCGTTTTACGACCTATGAGAGACAGGAAATGTTGCCTTTGATGGTGGTAAAGAAAAACGGAAACAGAGAGAGTTTTGATAGAGAAAAAAT
>JAUNLL010000130.1 GCA_030532275.1 Peptoniphilus sp.
ATTTTCTGACCTATGTCAAGTGCAATTGTCGATACAGCAAAGAGAATTAATGTATAAAAGAGCCCCGTAATAAAGTCTGCCATAATAAATTTTGATTTGCTTCTCATGCCTATAAAATTTTTAATAAATCCGTTCTTATAAGGTGCGGTGAAAAAAATAGATGCGAAAATTAATAAAAACAGCATTATGCTTTGACCTAAAAATTGATCTACAACAACTTTTTCCCCGCTCAGATCTTCCTCCGGACCAATCGACACGGAGACTTCCCCTTCCTCCATTTCCTGCTCTTGAATCTCTTGGGTAGTTTCAATTACCACTTTTACAAAATTATTATAGACAAAAAAAAGTAAAAGTACTGAAATTAAAATAATTAATGTTGATTTATGCTTACTTAATCTGCTAAACTCCATTTTCAATAAATTTCCCATAAAATCCTCCTAATTAGCCTTAGAATATCCGGTTAATTTCAAATAATAATCTTCCAAAGAATTTTTATTGACAGTTAAGTACTCAATCGGAATTTCTTTCTTTGCCAATGCTAAAGCAATATCTCCGGTTCTGTTCATAGCACCGAAAATGCGAATTGTACTGTCTGAAATAATTTCATAATCTTCAATTTCCAATTCATTTAGGATTGTTTCACTCACTTTTGAATCGGGAGTAGTAAGCTCTATATGCTCGCGGTTTTTTGTCATTAACTCTTCCTTTGTAATTTCCGTTAAAAGCATACCTTGATCTATGATTCCGAAATTAGTCGCTATTTTCGAAAGCTCTTCCAGAATATGACTTGAGATAATAAAAGTTATACCTAATTCCTCATTCAGTTTTTTTATTATATCCCGAACTTCTACAATCCCTTGAGGATCCAATCCGTTAATCGGTTCATCCAAGATTATAATTTTTGGAGAGCCTACCATTGCCAAACCTATTCCCAATCTCTGTTTCATCCCCATAGAAAAGTTTTTCACCTTTTTTCTCCCCACATCTTCCAATCCTACCATCTTAAGTATTCTCTTAATCTCGCCCTTTTCCTTTATTCCAAAGGCAAAAGCCTTTAATTCCAGATTATCTTTTGCAGTCATATTTGGATAAATACCTGTGTTCTCGATCAAGCATCCGATTTTAATTCCTTTGGAATTCACACTTCCTCCTTTCGAATATAATTCAAAACTTCCCGAATCGGCGCTTGCAAGCCCTGAAATCATTCTCATCAGAGTAGTTTTTCCCGCTCCGTTTCTTCCAATCAAACCGTAAATTGCTCCTCTGTTTACATTGATTGAAACTTTGTCCAAAGCCTTTTGTTTGCCATAGCTTTTAGTCAAATTATTTGTTTTTAAAACTGTTTCCATTTTCCACCTCACTTTTTTTACTACAATCAGTATAAGCAAAATTTGTTAAAGCTGCAAGAAAGAAAATATAAAGATTATTAAATATATCTAAACTTGATATTAATAATTCCAAAAAAATAGACATCCTAAGATGTCTATTTTTTACCCAACTCCAAACTCGCTTCTATACATTCATTAACTCTAAGCATTGTGGAGTCGTCAACATGTCCGACCTTTTCCCTAAGCCGTGATTTATCCAATGTTCGAATCTGCTCAAGTAATATTACGGAATCCTTTGCCAATCCGAACCGACCTGCATTCACTTCCAAATGTGTCGGAAGTTTCGCTTTATTCATTTGAGATGTAATAGGTGCCACAATTACTGTGGGACTATATTTATTTCCTATGTCATTTTGAATAATTAAGGCAGGTCTTAATCCGCCTTGCTCACTGCCCGTAACGGGATTGAGATCCGCATAAAAAATATCTCCCCGTCGTTGTCTCATTACTTCACTCCTTTTTTCTGAGACTGAAATATATTATGTAAACAGTCTCATCTTTTTATATCTCTATGTGTCAATACAACTCTTTCTCCGCCTTCTTCCAAAATATTCTTCAATTCCTCCGCAATGGCTACAGATCTGTGACGCCCTCCCGTACATCCTATGCCGATTATTAATCCGCTCTTTCCTTCTTCGGTATAATGAGGAATCAAAAAAGTTAATAAATCACTTATTTTTTCAATAAATTTTTCCGTAATTGCATTCTTTAATACAAAAGCTTTTACCGCCTCATCTTCTCCCGTATACTCTTTTAATTCCGGAATATAATAGGGATTAGGAATAAATCTCACATCAAAAATTAAATCCGCATCGGTGAGAGTTCCATATTTAAAACCGAACGAGCAGACTGTTATCGTTAGATTCGAGATCTCTTTTTCTTGAAAAATCTTTGCCATCTCAACTTTTAAATCGGCTTTCT
>JAUNLL010000131.1 GCA_030532275.1 Peptoniphilus sp.
TCTTGTCTTCATCGTTGGACCTTGCCGATATAACTATGATAGGTGTTGTAGAAAATTCTCTATATTTTTTTATGATTTCTATCCCATCTATATCTGGTAGGCCCAAGTCAATAAAGACTATATCGTACTTGTTGGAGGTTAATGAAAGAAGGGCTTCTTTTCCAGTTTTGGCCAGGTCATACTTGTAGTCATTTAATGTTAGGGTTGTAGATATAAGATTGCTTACTGACTTATCATCTTCTACAACTAAAATTTTTGCTTTCATAAAATCCCTCCTTTTGCCTTTCTTATCTTTCTTTTTTAGTCTAAGCTTTAAATAAAACTTATATATATTATCTACCCTTATAAATTACAAATAGAAAAAATTCTACTTTTCTTCCTTGGCCACAAGATCAAGGTTTAGTTTCAAAACATTTACTTTTTCTTGGCCAAAGATACCAAAAAGCTTTCTTTCTGTATGCTTATCTATCAACTTATTAAGCTCTTTTTTTGAAATCCCTGTGTTTTTTGCTATCCTATTTACTTGGATTTGGCAAGCTTTTACAGATATATGAGGATCAAGTCCCGATCCAGATGATGTTAAAAGATCATCTGGTATTTCGTCTTTTCTAAGGCCAGGATTTTCTTTTAAAAGTTTGTCTATATCTTTTTTAACCCTTGCCTTTAGCCTTGGATTGCTTACTGCTAGGTTTTCAGAACCTGAAGCAGGCTCTATTTTTTCCTTATCATTTTTAGTATTACAAAAAACAGCAGATGGCCTTGGGTGAAAGAGTTTTGAATTGGTAAAATCTTGGCCGACCATTTCACTTCCCACTACTTTTCCATCTTTTTCTAGTAAAGATCCGCTAGCCTTGCTTGGAAAGATTAGTTTTGCAAGTCCTGTCATCAAAAGTGGATAAAGAAGTCCACAAATAAGAAACATGGCTAGAGATATTTTTAAGGCTGTTTTTATTCTTTTTAGTATTTTCATTTTCTACTCCTTAAATTCCTAGGGCTGTTAGCAAAGGAAAGACTAGGATATCTATAAGTTTTATCCCTATAAAAGGACATATGATTCCTCCCAAACCGTAGATTAGCATATTTTTACCTAGCATTTTTGATGCTGACATTGGCTTGTAGGCCACCCCTCTCATGGCAAGAGGTATCAAACAAGGAATGATAATAGCATTAAAGATCAAGGCTGAGATTATAGCTGATGAAGGAGAAGATAGCCCCATTATATTTAAGACTTCCATCTTTGGTATGGCTAGGGTAAACATGGCTGGTATTATAGCAAAATATTTGGCTATGTCGTTTGATATAGAAAAGGTAGTCAAAGAACCTCTAGTTATCAAAAGTTGCTTACCAATTTCTACTACTTCCAAAATCTTGGTAGGATCTGAATCAAGGTCTACCATATTGGCAGCTTCCTTGGCAGAAGATGTACCGGAGTTCATGGCTATACCCACATCTGCTTGGGCTAGGGCTGGGGCATCGTTGGTTCCATCTCCTGTCATGGCTACGATTTTGCCTTGGGCTTGCTCTTTTTTTATAGCTTCTATCTTATCTTCGGGCTTGCACTCAGAAATATAGCCATCCACTCCTGCTTCTGCAGCTATGGTTGCTGCTGTAAGTGGATTATCTCCTGTACACATGATGGTTTTTATTCCTATTTTTTTAAGTCTTTCAAACCTTTCTCTAAGACCTAGTTTTACAGTGTCTTTCAAATAAATCACTCCGTAAATCTTATCATTTACACAAACCACAAGGGGTGTACCACCAAGTTTTGATATGGATTCTATTTTTTCATCCAAGTCTTTGGGTACAGATCCTCCCTGGTCTTTTACAAAGGCTTTTATGGAATCTCCTGCACCCTTTCTGATTTTCTTTCCATTCTTAAGGTCAAAGCCACTCATCTTAGTCGCTGCCGTAAATTCTATAAATTCAGCATCTTCATAGTCCTTAGGATTTATATCAGCTCCCATTTTTTTGGCAAGTTCTACAGTAGATTTTCCTTCTGGTGTATCATCTTTTAAGGATGAGATATATGCGTAGTTGATAAGGTCTGATTTTTCTACTCCTTCTAAGTTTAAAAAGTCACTTGCAAGTCTATTACCATAGGTAATAGTTCCTGTTTTATCAAGAATCATGGTATCAACATCCCCACAAGATTCAACATCCTTGCCAGACATGGCTATAACATTAAATCTGGTAACCCTATCCATACCAGCTATACCAATAGCACTTAAAAGAGCTCCTATGGTTGTAGGTATAAGGCAAACTGCTAGGGCAACCAAGGTTGATATAGGTATGTGAACATCAAGATATT
>JAUNLL010000024.1 GCA_030532275.1 Peptoniphilus sp.
AAAAAAAGCTGAGCTGATAGAAGAAAAATCCGATAGCAAAAGATGTCTGCAATGTTCAAAAAATGAACACTGCGAAGAATTCTCCACCATAGGCTATCCCCTGCTGACACAGGACAAGAAGGCTCTTGGTGTAATCGGGTTGATAGCCTTCAACGAAAAACAGAAGGAATATATATATTCCCACAAAGAAGAAATCGGGGTTTTCTTGGAAAAACTCAGTTTGTTGTTGGCGGGAAATCTAAACTATGAAACCACCATAAACAACCTGTCCTTGAGAAATGAGGAATTTTTAAATATAGTCAATTCCATCGACTACGGGATAATCTTGACGGACAAAAATTTAGAAATTAAAAATGTAAATAGAAGAGTTTTAAATCTCTTAGGACTGAAAAAGGAAGATTTGTTAGGCAAAAACATCAAGAATATCTTTGACAACTTCAAAACCGACATAACTCAAGGCGTCTATTCCTTGGCGGACAGAAAGTTGGGCGACGGCAACGAATTCATAGTCAAAACCATCAAAAACTTGCTGGACGACGAAGTGGAAAGCTATATATTTCAAATTTCCAATTATTCAAAGGCGCTTATAAATGCCTACAACATAATAGGCGATCAGAACAACATAGACTTCGAACACATACTTGGCAATTCCGAATCCATAAAAAATACCGTCACACTGGCAAAACAAATTTCCGCAGGAGATTCCTCGGTGATGATAAGGGGAGAGAGTGGAACGGGAAAGGAGCTTTTCGCCAGAGCAATCCACAGAAATTCCAAACGAAAGCACAATCCCTACATCGCAATAAATTGCGCTGCCATTCCCGACAATCTGTTGGAAAGTGAACTCTTCGGCTACGAAGAAGGCGCCTTTACAGGTGCAAGATCCTCCGGCAAGGTCGGCAGACTGGAACTGGCCAATGGTGGAACGCTCTTTTTAGACGAGATCGGAGATCTGCCCTTGAGCCTTCAACCCAAGTTGTTGAGAGTTTTGCAAGACGGCAATTTCGTGCGACTGGGCGGAAAGAAACCCATCAACACGAACTTCAGACTAATAACAGCCACCAACAGAGATCTTGAAGAAATGGTCAGAACTGAACAATTTAGAGAGGATTTGTATTACAGATTAAACGTAATACCCATAAACATTCCTCCCCTGAGAAAAAGAAAAGAGGACATAGGGATAATAGCTCAGGCGAAATTGGAAGAATACTGCATAAGGCTGTCAAAGGACCACAAGGTTTTTTCTGATGAATTGTTGAAAACCTTTGAAGATTTTCCATGGAAGGGAAATGTTAGAGAACTCGAAAACATCATCGAATACTTAGTCAACGTATCCCACGGTGATGTGATCACCTCAGAGCAACTTCCTCCCTCCTTCAACGAAAAATCCGGCGAACTCAAGACCACAAAGGAAATAAATTCCATCGATCTCAAAAACAAAACTCTGCAACAGATGACCGACGAATTTGAAAGAGAGGTACTGCTCAATTTAATAACTCTCTACGGCGATGACACAAAGGCCAAAAAGAAAATCGCAGATAAATTGAACATAAATCTATCCACTCTTTACAGAAAATTATATAGATACAATATAAATTAACAGCAAAAAACGACGGAAATTTCCGTCGTTTTTGTTTACAATATTCAAATACCTTAAATCTCGAAATGTTTTATTGATACTCTGCATATACATTAGGTATTACATAGTAATGAGAATTCTTGTTTTCTTCCTTCTCCTCTTCCAAATTCTTCTTAGCTTGAGCCAACATCAGCTTGATTCTGTTAAATTGATTTACCTCACTTGCCGAGGCATCGAAATCTATGGGCACTATATTCGCCTTGGGGTAATCTTCCCTTATGGCCTTTATCACTCCCTTGCCCGTTATATTATTGGGCAGACATCCGAAGGGTTGCACACATACGATATTGGGCACTCCCATTTCAATCAACTCAACCATTTCAGCAGTCAAGAGCCAACCTTCTCCATATTGATTTCCCAAGTCCACGTAATTTTCAGCCAATTTCATGAGATATTCAACTTTTTTAGGCGCTTCAAACTTCGACTTCAGCAATTTGGATCTTATATAGCCCCTGTATCTTTCAATGTACTCAATTCCCACATTGCAAAGAAAGGCAGGCAGTTTGCCCTTTGACAGCTTTTTGTTCTTGATATCCGCATTTTTGAAGGAATACATCAAGAAATCCGTAAGGTCGGGAATTACAACTTCCGCCCCTTCCTTCTCAAGTTTTTCAACTACGTTATTGTTGGCTTCCGGCAGGTACTTGACCAGTATTTCTCCGACTATTCCAACTCTGGGTTTCTTTATATTTTCAACTTCCAATTTTTCAAACTCAAATATCATGGCATTGACGTTCCTTCTGAAATTGAGCATGGAAAAATCCTCTTCTTCGGCACATTTCTTCATCCATCTGTTCTTGAGTATATCACTTGAACCCTTTATTTTTTCATAGGGTTTGGTAGTTTGGTACAATCTCATGATCAGATCTCCGTAGAGCATGGCTATTACAGTTTTTTTCAATAGACGGACAGATTGGGAGAAGCTGAGTTTCAATCCCGGATGGGATTCTATTCCCTGGAAGGACAGAGCTAACACCGGCACATGGCCAAATCCCGCATCGGCTATGGCCTTTCTTATAAATCCGACGTAGTTGGAGGCACGACAGGCTCCACCCGTTTGAGAAATCACCAGTGTCAAGTTGTCAGTATCGTACTTGCCGCTCTTCAAGGCTTCTATAAACTGTCCCACTACGAACATGGAAGGATAGCAGGCATCATTGTTGACATAGTTAAGCCCCTCATTTATGACGGATTTTGAAAGGTCGTGGAGAACTTCCAAATTAAATCCTTCGTTATTTAATACTCCTTGAAATATTTCAAAGTGTATGGGTGCCATCTGCGGTAAGAGCAGTGTGTGCCTTCCCCTCATCTCTTCTGTGTACTTCAAAGGCTCTTTGTACTCAATTTCCTTGACTTGCTGTCTTTCTTTCTTATCCACAGCTTCAATCAGGGATCTTATTCTTATTTTGATTGCTCCCAAGTTGTTTACTTCGTCTATCTTCAGTACAGTGTAAATCTTTCCGTATTCCTTCAGAATTTCATTTACTTGATCCGTTGTGACCGCATCTATTCCGCAGCCGAAGGAATTAAGCTGTACCATTTCCAAGTTATCTTGCATTCCGACGAATTTAGCCGCTCTGTAAAGTCTTGAATGGTAATTCCACTGGTCTAAAACTCTAAGTCTGTTTTCAATATTCGCCAGATGAGCTATGCTGTCTTCGGACAAAACCGCAAGTCCTAAGGAATTTATAAGTTCTGAAATTCCGTGGTTTATCTCCGGATCCACATGGTAGGGTCTGCCTGCAAGGACGATTCCCCTTACGCCCTTCTCCTCGATTATCTTCAGAGTTTCTTCTCCCTTGGCTCTTACGTCCATTTTATATCTGTCCGACTCTCTATACCCAAGGCCCACAGCCTCTCTTATGTCGGATTTTTTGATATTTTTGAAGATTTTGCTCAATCTGTCAACTAATTTATCTCTGTCGTCAAAGGATATGAAGGGGTTCAAAAACTCCACCTTCTCTTTTTGCAGACTCTCCAAGTTGTTCTTGATGACTTCGCTATATCCCGCCACCATGGGACAGTTTAGAGTGTTGTCCGCATTTTCATAGTATTTTTCTTCGTAAAATACCGAAGGATAGAATATGAATTTCACTCCCTTGTCGATTAGATTTTCAATGTGTCCATGAACGATTTTAGCCGGATAACAGGCTGTTTCAGAGGTTATGGATTCTATGCCCCTCTCATAGAGTTCCCTGCTTGATTTATCAGACAACACAACGCTGTAACCCAAGTAGGTGAAAAAGGCGTGCCAGAAGGGATAATTTTCATAGATGTTAAGCACTCTCGGAATACCCACCACACCTCTCTTGGCCTTTACAGGATCGAGGGATTCATAGTCGAAAAGCCTTTCGTATTTGTACTTATACAAGTTCGGCAACGCTTCCGAATCGCTCTTTACCTTGCCCGCTCCTCTTTCACATCTGTTGCCCGTGATGTACCTTCCTCCGTTGGAGAAGATATTGACACTTAGCGCACAGTTGTTGGTGCATTGTCTGCAATTGGTGGATATGCTTTTGTATTCAAATTCTGCGAGAGCATCTACATCTATTATCTTTGATTTTCCTGTGGATTTTTCCTTGGCGATGAGCGCCATGCCCAAGGCTCCCATAAGTCCTGCTATCTCCGGTCTTGTTACCTTTCTGCCTATTAACACCTCAAAGGCTCTAAGCACCGCATCACTTAAAAAGGTTCCGCCTTGAACAACTATGTTTTTCCCTAATTTTTCGGGATCTCTTATCTTTATAACCTTTTGTATGGCATTCTTTATTACGGAATAGGACAGTCCTGCAGCTATATCTTCAACCTCTGCCCCTTCCTTTTGAGCCTGCTTTACATTGGAATTCATAAATACCGTGCACCTGCTTCCCAAGTCCACTGGATTTCTGGATCTCAAAGCCGCCTCTGCAAACTCCTCAGGGGTCATATTGACCGAATTGGCAAAGGTTTCAAGAAAGGATCCACACCCCGAGGAGCACGCTTCATTGAGAAGGATGGACTCTATAACTCCGTCCCTTATCTTCATGCTCTTCATGTCCTGTCCGCCTATGTCCAAGATAAAGTCCACATCGGGATCAAAGAACTTGGCAGCAGTGAAGTGAGCTATGGTTTCCACTTCTCCAAAATCCAAATTCAAGGCAGCCTTTAAAAAATCTTCTCCATATCCCGTAGCTCCCGCCGCAGCGATGTAGGCATCATCATTTTTTAAAGCGTAGATCTTCATGAGATTTTCCTTGGCTATATCCAAGGGCTTGCCTTCGTTGGAACCGTAGAAGGAATATAGAATTTCTTTATTTTCGGACAACAACACCATCTTAGACGTGGTGGAGCCGGAATCTATACCCAGGTACATGGGTCCTCTGTAAGTTGTGATGTCCGCACTTTTTACTTCCTTGCTCCTGTGGGATTTTTTAAATTCAGCCACTTCTTCTTCGCTGTTGAACAGCGGTTCCACTATGGATTCAGTCCTTTCGTAGGACTCCTTTAAGTCATTGACTCTGTTATATAAATTTATGAAGGATATATACTTTTGTCCTGCACTTGCAACAGCCGCCCCTATGGCGACAAAAATTTGCGAATTTTCAGGTGCTATTACCTCGTCTTCTTTCAATCCCAAGGTTTCCACAAATCTTTCTTTAAGCATGGGCAGGAAGTAAAGCGGTCCTCCTAAAAAGGCAACATTTCCCCTGATAGGTCTTCCGCAAGCAAGATTTGAAATTGTTTGATTGACAACTGATTGAAATACGGATATGGCAATGTCGGACTTGCTCGCACCTTGATTTATGAGAGCTTGGATGTCCGTCTTGGCAAAAACTCCGCACCTGGAAGCTATGGGGTATAGTTTTTCATAATCCTTGGCAAGTTCATTAAGCCCTGCGGCATCTGTTTGGAGCAAACTCGCCATCTGATCTATAAAAGCTCCCGTTCCTCCCGCGCAGATGGAATTCATCCTTTGCTCAACATTTCCCTTGAGATAAGTTATCTTCGAATCCTCTCCGCCCAGTTCTATTGCCACGTCGGTCTTGGGTATGAACCTTTGAATAGCTTCCGTTCCGGCAATTACCTCCTGAACGAAGTCTATACCCAGCATCTTATGTACGCTAAGTCCCCCCGAACCCGTTACGGCAATGGTTATATTGTCATATTTAAACTCACTGAAAATATCTTTAAATATATCTTTAACGGTCTTCTTCACATCAGAAAAATGCCTTCTGTAAGTTGAATATATGATATTAAAATCGCCATCCAACACAACAAGTTTAACCGTGGTAGATCCAACATCAAGTCCCATGTGAATTCTCATACTCGTCAACAATCCTCCTTAAAAAATCTTCCCTTTTTATATAAATATAATCTATTATACTATATATATATGAAGAAATACGCAATTATTTTTAATAACTCAATGAAAAGTCCTTATGAGCCTATGTTCGATGATAATAAGCTGTTTTAACAATCGAAAAACACTTCCCTCTCAAAAACAAAAATCCCCTTTGAAATAATTTCCAAAGGGGTATTTTAAAATATCTCGCAACTATTTTTGCATAAAAAAAGATGGACTTCTGTCCATCTCTCTTAGTCTTCAGGATTAGGTGCTCCTACGGGGCAAACATCTGCGCATGATCCGCAATCGATGCAAGCATTAGCGTCTATAACATAGATATCGCCTTCTTCTATACATCCAACGGGACATTCTGGTTGACATGCTCCACAAGCTATACAACTGTCGTTAATTACATATGCCATTATTTAACACTCCTTATTTTTTATTAATTAAGTACTCAAAATAAAATATTTTACGTTTTTATTTTATCACACTTCTGCAATTTTTCAAACATTATTATGCTATTAAAAAAAGCGCAGAAAACTGCGCTCCTATCAGTCAGCGCTGTAAGGCAACAATGCTACTTGTCTTGCTCTTTTAATCGCTACTGTGATTTGTCTTTGGTGTTTTGCGTTAAGACCTGTTATTCTTCTGGGAAGAATCTTGCCCTTATCGCTGATGTAGTTCTTCAACATAGCTACATCTTTGTAGTCAATTTTTTTGGTCTTATCCTTTTCAAAGGGATCGACCTTTTTTCTTGGTCTAAATCTTCTTTGCATGTTCTAACCTCCTTAAAAGGGAATATCTTCATTATCTATGGGGAAAAATCCGTCATCGCCCATGTCATCTTGACTGTTATAGTCGTTGGAATAAGCGCTGTTAACAGGCTGTGAAAAACTTCCGTTGTTAGAGGGTCTTCTCATTTGGTTTTGAGTTTGTCCTCCACCTGAAGATTCGATGAAATCTATGCTATCGGCAACAACATCAGTGGTATAAATCCTTTGACCGTCCTTTTCATAGCTGCCCGTTTGAATACGACCTGTGATACCTATTCTGTTGCCCTTTCTAAAGTAGTTGGCAACAAGTTCCGCAGTTTGTCTCCAAGCAGTGCAGTTTATAAAGTCGGCTGTGGGTTGATTAGCCGCTTCAGCTTCTCTTTTTCTTTCCTTTGACATTTTTCTGTCAACTGCTATGTTAAATCTCACAACAGCAGTTCCGCTTTGAGTGTATCTGAGCTCAGGATCTCTTGTAAGTCTGCCTATCAATGTTACATTATTCATATTTACACCTACTTATCAAGTCTTACTACCATGTGTCTCATAACTGAATCGAGAATTTTTGAAACTCTGTCAAATTCTTCAACGGTTTCTCTGTCAGCTTCGAAACTTACTAAATAATAAAAGGCTTCTTTGAAGTATTCGATTTCATAAGCTAACTTTCTCATTCCCCATTCGTCAACATCTGTAATTTTTCCTCCGTCTTCAAGGATTTTTTTAAGTCTTTCAAAATGGGCAGTTCTCTTTTCCTCATTTGCATTAGGATAGAACATAATTATTACTTCATATTTATTCATTCCATTCACCTCCCTATGGACTTGCGGCTTATTATCTAAAATAAGCAGAGTCGGTCTTATCTGTGGCATTATATATTATTTATACTCTCAAGTCAAGAATTTAAGCTGAAATATTATTAATTTTCATTAAAAAGACCACCCGCAGGAGTGGTCACAGTTACTGTATTCTCTCTATTATGGCGCCTAGGTTTCTGAATTTTTCTTCGATGTTTTCATAGCCTCTGTCTATGTGGAAAATATCGGAAATCTCCGTTTCGCCCTCAGCGATCATGCCGGCAAGTATGAGGGCTGCTCCGGCCCTTAAATCCGTCGCCCTGACACAGGCACCCTTGAGCGGTTTGCCTCCCTGTATGACGGCCTTTCTGTCGCTTACAGAAATATCCGCTCCCATCTTCTGAAGTTCCGCAACGTGCATGAATCTGTTTTCAAAGACGGTTTCTATGGCTGTGTTTTCTCCCGGAAGAGTGGTCATGAAGGATAGGAATTGCGCCTGCATATCCGTGGGAAATCCAGGATAGGGCAGGGTCTTTATGTTGATGGGGCATACTCCGCCCCCCTTAACTCTTATCTCATCATCGGACTCTTCCACTTCCACTCCTGCCTCTATTAGTTTTGCAATCACAGGCTTAATGTGAGAAGAGATCACGTTTTTTACGACAACATCTCCACCGCTGATGGCTCCTGCCACCATGAAAGTTCCCGCTTCAATTCTGTCGGGAATTATCTGGTGAGTACAACCCTTTAATTCCTTCACTCCTCTTATGGTTATGGTGGAAGTCCCGGCTCCTGAAACCTTTGCACCCATCTTTCTTAAAAAGTTTGCAAGGTCGACTATTTCAGGCTCCTTTGCGGCATTTTCTATCACAGTTTCTCCCTCCGCCAAGGTCGCAGCCATTATTATATTCTCCGTTGCTCCCACCGAGGGAAAATCTAAGTAAATCACGGTTCCTTTGAGATTGTCGCAACTGGCGCTTATCTCATCGGCTTCATACTTGATTTGTGCTCCCAAGGCTTCAAAACCCTTGAGGTGAAGATCTATGGGTCGAGAGCCTATGTTGCATCCCCCGGGCAAACTGCTCTTTGTTTTTCCAAGCCTAGCCAGCAGAGGTCCCATTACCAAAAAAGATGCTCTCATTTTGTTCATGAGTTCATAATCGGTTTCATAGCTATTTAGGTTCTTTGAATTTATTTCGACTTTATTTTCATCTGTTTTTTTTACACTACATCCTAATTTTTGAAGGACTTCTATCATTATTTCAACATCTTTTAAATTCGGCACATCTTCCAATACTATATCTTCGGTACCGAGTATCGATGCGGCAAGAATAGGAAGTGCGGCATTTTTAGAGCCGCTTATTCTGACGGATCCTCTCAACGCCGGACTTTTTTTAACGATAATCTTTTCCAAAATATTCCTCCGTGTCTTATTTGCTTAAATTATATCATATAATTTTAATATTTAATTTATTTTACCCTATTCATTGGACTTTAAAGCCTCTATCATATTTATGCGCTTGAGTTTATTGTGGAAGACGAACATCAACAAAATACTCAGTCCCATGGTTATTGCCGTGGCGGTCAAGTAACTTCCCGTTTTTAATACCAAATTGAACATCATGTCATTGGGTTCAACGGCTCTTAACACTCCGTAGTGGAGCAGTCGCCCTACAAAAATCCCTGCAAAAATACCCATAAAGGTCAGTGCAAAGGTCTCTCTGTATACATAGGCGGTGGTTTCCTTAGGATAAAATCCCAACACTTTTATGGTTGAAACCTCTCTTATTCTCTCCTCTATATTTATGTTTGTCAAATTGTAAAGCACAATTATGGCAAGCAAAGCCGAGGCTATTATTATGACGCCCTCAACTTTTGAAATGGAATACATGAATTTATTCATGATATCTTCTATTACCCAAAGATCGAAGGAGGACAGTACTGATTTATACTCTGTAAACCCTGATAATAATTCTTCTGTTTCCTCTGTATTTAAGTCGGGCAGTTTCATTAAGTCTGTACTGGGTTCAAAGGCCTTTCCAAAGAGTTTTTCATAGTAATCTCTATTCATGAACATATAGTGTCCGAAGTACATTTCAGCTATATCTTTGACTTCCACTTTGTGTACATCCTTCTCAATATCCATGATTTCAAGGGTATCTCCCCTTTTGATTCCCTTCAGCCTTGCCAATTTCTCTGTTATGATCACGCCTCTGTCGGGCAAATTCAAATCTTCTTTGGTCATCCTATCCCTGAGATTGAAGTAATCTCTGAGTTCTCCTTCATCTTCGGGAACTATGAGTTGCACAACCTGATCCTTGCCCGTGTATTCCACGTCAAAATTTTCTTGATAGATTTTTATATACTCTATATCTCTACCGTCTACGTCCTTTCTGTATTCTTCATAGGAATCTTCATCCACTTCCCTGTCGTAGGATACGGAAACGTCGTATTTTTGAATATCTTTAAATTGTACCAGCTCAATTCCGTTTATTGAGTTTTTAAGTCCGAATCCCAGCACTAGCAGCGCCATGCATCCCATTATTCCAATGATGGTCATGATCATTCTGCCCTTGTATCTGAAAATATTTCTGGCTGTTACCTTTTGCAGAAAACTCAATCTCGACCAAAGGGGTTTTATCCTCTCGAGGAATATTCTCGTGCCTCCCTTGGGCGCTTTGACCCTCAAAAGATTGGCTGCATTATCTCTCATTATTCCATATACGGAAAGCGTAGCTGCCACTGCCGTAAAGAGTATTCCCACCAGTACGGCAAGCACCATTCTCATGGGGAAAAAGCTGAAGTTCAAACTTCCCTCAAATATGGACGCAGTAAAATAAGCATTGGCTATCACCGTGGGAATTACATAGGAACCCGACAGAACTCCCACTATGCCGCCCACTAAGGACGCCAGCGCTCCATAGGTGAAAAACTTGCGTGCAATTTCATTATTGGTAAAGCCCAGTGCCTTGTATGTTCCGATTATGGTTCTCTGTTCATCGACCATTCTCTTCATGGTGGTAAAGCTCACAAGGAGAGCTATCAGGAAGAAAAATACCGGAAATATAAAGGACAGCATATCCATCCTCTTTGAGAAATCGAAGTAATCGTTAAGTCCGGGGTTCAAGGTTCTGGGGACTATGGAATAGACGGGTTGTTTTAAAATCCTCATTATCCTTGCAGCATCGGCAAGCTGATCTTCTCCCTCTGCTATCTTTTCCAGTGCATCCTTTGATTTATCGGCAAATTCAGCCTCTCCCTCTCTTAAATCCTCTTCACCCTTAAACAAATCCCTGCTCGCTTCTGCAAGTTTATCTTCCGCTTTTCCAAGTTCTTCATTTAAAGTTTTTTCCGATTCTTCCAGGACTTCTTTGCCTAATTCGTATTTTCCCTTTCCTACTTCCAGTTCTTCCTTGCCCTTCATGTAGTCTTCATAGGCCGAGGAATACTCCTCTTCTCCCTCTTGGTAGTCCCTTCTGCCATCTTCCAGTTCCTGCTTTGCATCGTCTAATTTTCTTCTTGCATCTTCAAGGTCCCTAAGGCCTTCTTCGTATTCCGCCTTTCCTTCCGAGAGCTTTCTCTCATTTTCTACTAGCTTTTGCTCTCCCTCCATGGATTGTTTTAGACCCTCTGCATATTGTTCTTCGCCTTGCTTTAACTGTTCCTTTGCGGCATCTATCTTGGCTTGCCCCACCGCTAAATCCTGTGCGGACTCTCTTGCCATTTTTACGCCTGCCCTTGCCTGTTCCAGTTTTTCTTTGTAGGCTGCCACCTTGGTCGCATCCTTTAATTCCTCGGGAAGCTGTGCAATCATGGCATCCATGCTGGCCTTTTGACTTTGCGCTTGAACAAGGCCCTCTTGTGCCTGTGAAAGTTGAGTATCAAGTTCCGCTTTTTGAGCCTGCAATTCTTCCAACTGTGCATTAAGAGCCTGTCTTTGCTCCTCGGGCAGTTGAGGATTTAAAAGTGCAGCTTCAATTTGTGCAATTCCCTCATCCACTTGCTGTTGCCCTGCTTCTATCTCTTGGATTCCCGCCTGCACTTCGGCTATTTTATCTTCAAGCATTTGATAATTGGAAAACAGTTCTTCCGCCTGATCCAGTTGTGAGGAAAGGGAGTTGATCTCCGCTTCCACTTCATCAAGATCAGCGCCGGGCTTTCCTATACCAGCTGCAATTTGCTCTATACCTGCATCTAGCTTTTTCTGTCCCATGACGATTTTTTTCTCATTTTCAGCAATTTGTTTCTTGCCCTCATCGAGCTTTTGCCTGCTTTCTGCAAGTTTTGCCTTGCCAGCTTCCAGTTCCGCTCTGCCCTCTATGAGTTGTTTTTCGCCTTCATCGAGTTGCTTCTTGCTCGCTTCTAGTTTGCCCTTGCCTTCAGCGTATTCCCTTTCACCGTCGGCATACTCTCTCTCTCCGTCCTCAAGCTCCTTTTTTGCATCATCTAATTCTTTTCTGCCATCTTGAAGCTCTTTGTATCCGTCGGCAAGTTCCTTTTCCGCTTCCTTTATATCGGCTTCCGATTTATATAATTCATCCTTTTTCTCTTGTAATTTATCTCTGTTTTCTCCGGCTTGTTTGTCGTATTCTCTCTTTCCTTCGGCATATTCTTCTCTGCCCTCTTCCAATTTTTTCCTTGCATCTTCCAGTTCCGTTTCGCCCTCTGCTAAGGAATCCTTGGCATCTTGTATCTTGTCCTGTCCCTCTGTTATATCCTCTTGTATGTCCTCTTTGAGTTCCATCAGCCTAAGAATAGGTATGTGTTTGAAATCCAGTTCCAAATCCTTCTTATGCTCATCGAGCAGTGCCATATATTTCGCCGAAGAAGTCCTCAAACCCTCTGTATCCTTGTAGGATATTCTGACCATGGTGGGATCCATGTTGAAATTGGACGCACTTATATAGGCCCATCCCTTTATCTCTCCTAAACCTCTAAGAGATGAACCTCTCATTTCTCCCATGGAATTTTGCACACTGTCAAAAAATCCCACGACTTTGTAATTATAATTTGAAAGATGGCTATCTTCATCTTCTCCGTTGCTGAATTTATTTACTTCCTTGTCAAAATTGATTCTGTCACCTATTTTATATCCTCTACTTTTCAATATGTCGTCTAAAATTATCTCATCGGAAGTCTCCGGAATTTTCCCCTCCGTGATAATGGGCATATTGATCTTGTAGGGCATGTTCATAACCTTTAGGAGCAGTACAGAATCCTTGACCGACAGTTCAGTATCGTATCCGTATTCAAGCTCCTTGATCCCTCTTTGGGACTCTATTATCTCCATATCCCTTTCATCTAAGCCGAGATTTGTATTTATCAATATGTCTTCGTAGTTTTGAGAATGTATTCCCCTCTCCAAGGTATCTCGCATTATTTGACCGGTGGTGATCAGTCCTATGAATATAAAAACTCCAAGACCCACAATCAGCAATATGGATATAAATCTGGAAATAGATCTCTTAATTTCTCTAAAGGTATCCTTGTTAATCAAATTCAAAGCCTTCGCCTACCATTCTATTTCTTCAATTTCCTTAGGTTCCTTATTGATTGTTATATTTCTTACCTTTGCATCTGCGATCTCTATAACTCTGTCGGCAATGGGTGCTACGGCTTTGTTATGCGTTATTACCAACACCGTCGTTCCGAAGTCCGCACTCAAACTCTTGAGTATTTTAAAAACTTGTCTGCCCGTATTGTAGTCCAAGGCTCCCGTCGGTTCATCGCACAGAAGCAACTTGGGATTTTTAGCTATGGCTCTTGCAATCGCCACCCTCTGTTGCTCTCCCCCCGACAATTGCGAAGGAAAGTTGTTGAGCCTATGCCCTAATCCCACAGATTCCAAAACTTCTCTTGAATCCTTGGCATTTTTTACAATTTGTGCTGCCAGTTCCACATTTTCAAGGGCAGTTAAATTTGGTATGAGATTGTAAAATTGAAATACAAATCCCATATCATACCTTCTGTATGTGGTCAGCTGTCTTGCATTCATACCTGCAATATCCTTGCCGTCTATGATTATTTCTCCCGATGTGGGAGTGTCCATTCCGCCCATGATATTTAAAATCGTGGACTTTCCTGCACCTGATGGCCCTATGATAAAGGCAAATTCGCCCTCTTCAACATCGAAGCTGATATTGTCATTGGCTATTACTTCCGCTTCGTTTTTTCCATATTTTTTACATAAATTTTTTATTTCAATAAATGGCATATTCATCACCTTACTAATGTTTATTAATTATATCATATTTCCCAACACAAAAAAAAGAGAGATACCAATGTATCTCCCTTTAAAACTTTTTATTTTATTTGTCCATGGATCTTAAGATCATCGTTGCAGCTTCCGCTCTTGTAGCGTTGTTTTGAGGTCTGAATGTGTTGTCTTCGTATCCCTTAATCACTTCAGCTTTAACTGCCTTTTGAACAAATTCAGTAGCCCAATCGGCAATCTTTTCATTGTCTTCAAAGGAAAGTTCAGACTTTTCTTCAAGTTTCAATACGCCTGCTATTATCTTAGCCATTTCTTCTCTTGTGATATTGTTATCAGGTGCAAATACAGTTTCGCTGTATCCGTTTATGATTCCAAGTCCTGCGGCATCGTCTATATATTCCTTTGCCCAGTGATCTTTAACGTCTTCGAATTTAGATTCTGCATCTGAATCCAAGGAGAAAGCTCCGTCAAGTATCTTGATGAATTCGGCTCTTGTGATGTTGTTGTTGGGTTTGAATGTTCCGTCAAGATATCCGTTTATCAAGTTCTTTGAAATCAATTCTCTTATTGCATCTTCTGCCCAGTGTCCCTTGATGTCTGTCATAGCTTCCGCTTCAATTCCTACTGTATCGTAGAAAGTATCGTTGTTTACAGCATAGATTGAGTTTGCAAGAAGTCTGAACAGGTGAGAAGTATGTGCCTTGTTTGTCAAATCTTGTGCAAATAATACCACATTTGAATCTTCGATTTTGTCCACAGCCGCAACAGCTTTTCCTCTGATTACTCCGTGGTTCGGCCACCAACCTGCTTTGTAGAAGTCATCTGAGCTTGATACTTCAGCGATGACCTTAGCTGTTGAAGGAAGTGATGTGATCACTGTACCGCTTGCGATATATGCATAATCAGCATCTCCATAGCTTCCGCTGATAGTTGAATCTTGAGCGTAATTTGCTCTTAGAAGTCCTTCGTTGTAATCTCCGTCTTCAGCCATGTATGTTGTCAAAGGATATATCTTGTCGGCTTCAAGCGCTCTTAGAGGTTGTCCGCCCACTGCTATATAGTGTTTGCCTGTTATTTCAGAAGACTTGATTTGTCCTGAAGAGTCCACTATGGTATTTGCAGCTGAAAGGCTGTCCACTAATTCAAATCCAAGTTCCTTTAGAACGTATCTTGTGGAATCCGTAGTTGATGAATAGTTGGATCCTGATGGTGTCAAGTAAACCTTGGGAAGAACTAATGCCTTGCTTTCAAGTTGACCTTCATCAGCCATTACATCCAAGTAGTATTTTGATGCTACTGCAGAAAGATCTGTAACTTTAACTATATAATCTCCTACTTTTACATCTCCACTTGCCTTTGTAACTTGTGCAACTTCTTTTCCGTTTTTCAAAAGTTCGTTTACAAATTTTATTGCATCCACGCTGTCATTTCTAACAACAGCCTTTTCTGTTGATACATTTACAGAAGTTGAAGGAATTGCAAGGGGATTGGTTATTTTAGCAGTCTTTGAATCAAATAGTCCCGCTTGTCTTACTTCTACTTTGTCAAATCCTCTCAATGCAGGGAAGTCAAGAACTACTTCTGCATACATTGCTCCCCATGCAGATTGATCAACACCGTCATAAAGAGCCATGTTAGCATAGCCTCTCAATGCTTGATGCATTGGAACTACGATTGATCCCTTGGGATAGGTCACTCCGTTAAATACAACATCTGCTGTACTTTGATGTACTTCAACACCATTTCTCAAGAAGTAATTTACCATTTTGTATACTTCAAGAGGATTCTTTTGAAGTTCTCTATCAAGAGGAAGGATGTAGTATTCGGGGAAGAAGTTTTGGTTTTCTCCTCTCGGACGACCGATTTGGTTTCCGTTAGGATCTATATGCCATGTGTCAACACTTCTGTTGTCTTCGTTTTTAATTCCTCTGTTGTAAACTTCCAATTGATTTAAAAATACTTGGTCTTTGTGTTTCAACGCATAATCCACCGCTGCGATAATGGTGTGTTCATGTGCAAGAACTGAATCTAAATTACTTTCAGGAATTTCGATTGTATGTCCTAAAGCTCCGTGAATAAGAGCGAATACTCCTGTGTATCCTAAGAAAGCATCGTCCCAGCCATCGCCATAATCGAACATCGGTATTATATAGCCTTCGTAAGTTGTATTTGCAATAGCTATGTTACCCATGTGTTTAGCGTTTTCTATAGCTCCTACTCCGTAGGGAGTATCCTTGGTGTAGGCTCCCTTTTCTCCGCCCATCAACAAGTCATATTCAAAGTTGGGTTCATGAGGAGGAGTACAGGGTTCAATTAAGAAGTCTTTTACAAATCCGTGCAAATCCAAGAACATAACAGGATGCCATTTTGCAATTTCTGAAGTTATGCTGATGGTTTCAGGTTGAATTTGATAGATGTTATCTCTGTTTAAATCAAATCCGTTTGCGTTGTGACGAAGATTGTGATATCTTCCGTCTGGGTTTTCAGTTAAATTGAATACCAGGATAAAGTTCTCTAGAGCTTCATCTACATTTAGTTCTGCAGTTTTTGAAGGATCTGCTTCATCTGTTTTGAAAACTATTCCGTCTTGAGTTGCAAAACTTCTTATAGCTCTGATTTGAGAGTCTATACTGGGATGTTCGTCGGGGTGAGGTGTGGAGATCATAATAGGTACTTTATAATCGCCGTAAGTTCCCGATTTAACTTCATTGATCAATTGAGCCGGATTTTCCATAGCTTTGACCTTGGTTTCATTTAAGTACTTGTCAACAGAAGCCTTGTCCTTTGCAATTACCATCGCATGAAGATCTCTTCCTTCAACTGTCTTGCCGTTGGAATGATATGCGACGTATCTGCCGTCCTTAGCTTCGCTTGCTATCTTGTCAAGCACCGGTTTGATTTCGTCATAGGTGTGGAATCCATCATAGGCATTTACCCTCACCGGCACAGAAGCCACTTCGCCCGTAGAAGTTTCTTTAGCTTCTAACTTAAAATCTCCAATTAAGTCCATAAAAGCCCATCTCGGATAAGGTCTTTTATCCACTGCTTTCATTCCGAAGGGAAGTGCATTTACAACATCAGCTGTAACCTTATTGCCTTCAGCCTTTAAATTTTCGATTTTTATCCACGGTTCTCCGTCAAACTTTTCGCTTTCCATATCGAATGATTTCCATTCAGATAGAGCTTTTCCACCCAAAGTCCATTGGAGATTTTCCACCTTTACTTCTTTGTCAAAGGTCATTTCAATACTCAATTTACCTTCAACAGTCAGATAAATTTCCTTCGGGCTTTCTGTAACTTCCTCTGCTGTTACAGTACCTGCGAAGGGAGTAAATAGAGAAAATACCATTACTAAGGAAAGAATCATTGCCAAAAATCTTTTGTCGTTCTTTTTCATAATACATCTCCTTTAAATAAATTATTCATGAAAGTAGTATTTTTTACAAAAACACTTACTCACTATATCCTATTATCACACAGTCATAATATCGTTGTCAATGTAATCGTGACGGGTATAAGATACAATCTTTCTCCATACTCTTTAATTTATAACTGCAAAGGGGTATAATTATATTGGAGGGATGAAATGAAAAAAATTATCAATATAGATGGGATGTCCTGCGAACATTGCGCAGCTCATGTCACAGAAGCTCTAAATAAAGTGGAGGGCGTAGACAGTGTAAAGGTTTCCCTTTTCAGAAATAACGCCAAAGTCGAAGGATCTGATTTAAAAGACGAAGATCTGAAAAAATCCGTGGAAGATGCAGGATACAAAGTCCTGTCCATAGAAGAATAAACTAAAAAAAGATTTTACAATTTATTTTGTAAAATCTTTTTTAATCCTTTATAGGTTTTACTCATTTATTTTTTTCTTTTTTAAATAAAACATATAAGCTACAATCACTAAAGTCAAAACTCCA
>JAUNLL010000132.1 GCA_030532275.1 Peptoniphilus sp.
CGGTAAAGAATTCAATGCCATTGAAAAACCAGGCGTATATTACGTAAAAGATGATAGCGGTAATGACACTGCAGAAGTAGACCACGAAGTTACTTACACCGACGCTGATACCCAAGGATTGGATGTAGCAGGCAAATCGGATGAAGAAGTAGCACAAATGGTATATGAAAAATGGCTTGATGAAGCAAGAAATAACGTTGGAGTAAAAGCGGTTGACGAAAAAACTCTTGAAGTTACATTGGCGAACCCAACTCCCTACTTCATAGATTTAACAGCATTCTATACACTGTATCCCGTAAATGAAAAAGTTGTTTCTGAAAATCCCGACTGGGCAAAGAATGCGGAAACACACATTTCAAACGGTGCATTCAGTCTTAAGACTTGGGAACATGACAGCTTAATTGAAATTGTAAAGAACGAAAATTGGTTTAACGCTGAAAGCGTAAAAATTGCAGGAATAAGCTGGGATATATTGGAAGATTCCAATACAGTTTATCAAAACTACGACGGTGGAAAATACTGGATGCAAGTAGATCCCCCACAAGAAGTAGTTGCTCAAAAATTCTCAAATGAAGATCCTGAATTGATCATCGGAAAACAAGTAGGAACATACTACTACAACTTGAATAACATTCAAACTGCAGATGGAAAGAACCCCTTCACAAATGTAAATATAAGAAAAGCTCTATCAATGTCAATTGACAGAGAAGGTCTAGTAACAAACATCACAAAGGGCGGACAAATACCAGCAGAAGGTATGGTTCCCTACGGATTGTTAGACGATACAGGAGCAGACTTTAGAGAAACAAATGGAGTATTGATAGAATTTAATCCTGAAGAAGCAAAGAAACTACTTGACAAGGGACTTGAAGAGACAGGCTTAACTCTTGACGATCTCAACGGTAAAGTACTTCTTTACAATACAGACGAAGCTCACAAGAAAAATGCTCAAACTGTTCAACAAATGTGGAAAGAAACTTTAGGAATTGAAATTCAACTGGAAAATGTTGACTTTAACGTAAAATTGGCTCGTGAAAAAGCACATGACTATGATATCAGCCGTGCAGGATGGGTAGGAGACTATTCAGACCCCATGACTATGCTTGACTTGTTTGTAACAGGAGGATCATTCAATGACTCCGGATACACCAATGCAAAATATGACGAATTGATAAATACAGCCATAGCAAGCCCCGACCAAAAGGTTCGTATGGATGCTATGAAGGAAGCGGAAAAGATATTAATGGAAGATATGCCCATTATCCCTGTATATTTCTACACTCAACCATACTTTGTAAAACAAAATGTTAAGGGAATCTACAAGCCAATACTTCAATATCCGGTATTAACATATGCTGAGATTGCAGAATAAACTTAGAGTATAAAGAAGCCCCATTTTAAGGGGTTTCTTTACTTTAATGATAGAAAGGAAAAATTATGTTAAAGTTTATAGCTAAAAGACTGGGAATGTCAGTACTTACACTATTCTTTATAGTAACCTTAACTTTCTTTTTGATGCATTTGGCACCGGGTAATCCCTTACAACAGGAGGGCAAAATCCCAGAAACCGTGTATCAAAACTTGAGAGCAAAGTACGGACTGGATAAACCCATATCTGAACAATATGTTATCTATTTAAAGAATTTAGTGAAGCTCGATTTCGGCGAGAGCATGAAATCAAATACTGAAACAGTCAATCAAATGATCGCAAGAGGTTTCCCCGTATCGGTAAGATTGGGTGTACAAGCGCTTTTATATGCAATAATAATCGGTGTGACCTTGGGTTCATTAGCTGCCATATATCAAAACAAAGCACCCGATTACTTAGCGCAGATTTTCGCTTTGATAGGAATTTCTGTACCGTCCTTCATAATGGGTACATTATTAATTCAATTTATTGCAAAAAACACATCCATTCCCATAAGCGGATGGGGAACATGGAAACACACCATACTCCCTTCAATCGCTCTTTGCATGATGCCCACTGCTCAAATTGCAAGGCTCATGCGTTCTTCAATGCTTGAGGTACTAAATCAGGACTTTATAAAGACAGCTTCCAGTAAGGGTATCTCGAAGGTTGCAGTAATAATAAAGCACGCAGTTAGAAACTCCATCCTTCCCGTAGTATCATCCTTGGGAACAATATCTACCGACCTTTTAGTAGGTTCCTTCGTAGTAGAAAAGATATTCGGTATTCCGGGATTGGGAAGATTTTTCATAAAAAGTATAACAGACAGAGATTATACTCTGATAATGGGTACTACGGTATTTTACGGCATCGTACTTGT
>JAUNLL010000025.1 GCA_030532275.1 Peptoniphilus sp.
ACTCCTATTTGAAGAACTAAATCATCCGCTCCTGGGAGAAAACCAAGTTAGCGTCAGTGCCGATTTTACAGATATAAACGCCTTGGTGACAGGCTCCAATTATTCGGGAAAATCTACTTTTCTTCGAAAAATTGCCCTTGCGACAAATATGGCCATGACCTTAGGCCTTGTACCTGCTAAAAAATACCTTACATCCTTTTATTTTCTTCAAACATCCATAGACATAAAGGATTCCATAGAAGAAAATATCTCCTATTTTTTGGCTGAAACCTTGACTATAAAGAGAATGACGGAGAAATCCAAGGTCAAAAAACTTTTAATATTGGACGAAATATTCAGAGGAACCAACACCATCGACAGGATATCGGCCGCTTGCAACACCCTTAAATACCTCGCCGAGGAAAACAAAGTATTTGCGGCAACTCACGACATAGAACTCACGGAACTGTTGAAGGAAGAATTTGAAAATTATCACTTTGAAGAGGAGATAAAGGACAGGGATGTAACCTTTGACTATGAGTTAAAGAAGGGACCCTCCACCACGAGGAATGCAATAGAGATACTGAGCATCAAGGGTTATCCCGAAGAAATAGTATCGGGAGCAAGAAAAATGGCTGAGGAAATATCAAAGAATAAAATAAATCAGCAAAAACTCGGTATTCAAGAAGTATAGTTCTTTCCAATAAAAAATAATCCATGGCATACCGTGGATTATTTTTATGTCTTATTAAATTCATTTCCAATTTAAATTTACATATTGGGGATCTCTTATCTTCGAGTTTATTAAAAATCTATTTTTTACCATTGAGAGCATGGGTTTATCGTCTTTGTAGGAATCTGAAAAGGCCATGGAATTTTCATAGTCTATTTCAATTTCCCTTTGTGCAAGATGCTCTTTTATGATTCGGACTTTTTCGTAGGACTTGTTATTTTCATGTAGAACATTGCAATTTTCATCTAGTTCCGTGCCTATTATCATATCGAAATCCAAGTAATCATAAAAATACTTCAAGTAATTAATAGGAGATGCCGACACCAACATTTTGTAATCTGCCGATAGAGAATTTAAGTATTCGATTCCATCCTTCAGCATGTGATTTTCATATACATATTTAGCGAAATCTTTAAGGTCATCTTCAGAGAAACGATTGATGACTTGGCATATGCTGGATTTAAAAATTTTAAAATCTGACTTAAACAGGTATCCTGCCGAGCCCACTATAATTTTTTTGTAATAAAAGGATTTGCTGACCTTTTTATTTTCTATGGCATAGCGCCAGATGAGTATTATGCTGTCCGTGTCCGTCAGAGTTTTGTCGAAGTCGAACAAGGCTATGGTTTTTTTCATAAGTCACCTCCCATAGATTATAGCAGATTATAATTGTATTTGATATAAATTAAAGTTTTGATACTATTATAGTGGGTGAAAGCTATGAAGAATAATATAATTCACATTGATATAGATGCTTTTTTTGCTCAGGTGGAAGAGCTGGACGATCTCTCTCTAAAAGGAAAAGCCGTGGCTGTGGGAGGACTTAGCAGCAGAGGGATAATTACTACTGCAAATTATGAGGCCAGAAAATACGGGGTACATTCCGCAATGCCCACCTTCATGGCTAAAAATCTCTGTCCTCACTTGATAATGGTAAAGCCAAATATGTCCAAGTACAAGGCGAAATCGCAGGAAGTTTTCAGGATAATAGACAAATTTTCAAAGGTAGTGGAAAGAGTATCCATCGATGAATGTTATGTTGATATTTCTCATTTGAAGAAACCTGTTGATGCGGTCTTTGATTTAAAAAGGAGAATACGAGAGCAGGCAGGTCTTACGGTGAGCGTGGGGATGTCCTACAACAAATTTTTGGCAAAGATAGCCAGTGATTGGAATAAACCTGACGGTTTTATGATAATTGCACCTGATGATATGCCTGAGATACTCTATAAATTGGATATCAAAAAAGTTCACGGTTTAGGATCCATATCTCAAAATAAATTGAGAAATATCGGGGTAAACACCATAGAGGATCTCATGGAATTAAGTGAAGAATTTTTAAAGGATATGTTCGGCAAAGCGGGAACGGAAGTATACGAGAGGATAAGAGGGTGCGACAACAGAACTGTAAAGCCCGACAGAAAGAGGAAAAGCCTTGGAGTTGAAAGAACTTTTTTAGACACCAATGACAGAAAACTTCTCCTTGAATACCTGGAAAACTACTCAAAAAATTTGTACGAAGATCTAAAAAAATCCAATCTTGGATTTAGAACTTTGAGCATCAAATTTAAAAATTCAGATTTTAAAGTCAGCACTCACTCTAAGACTTTTACCCATACCATAAAGGACTACAACGAAATATTCACATTGTCAAAGACCATGTTTCATGAATACTATGATGACAAAAAACTTCGACTCATGGGAATAACAGCCTCCAACTTAGTGGATTTGGATGTATTGCAACTTTCCTTTGAGGACTTGTTGAAACAGAAAAATCCGTAAACTAATTAAAAATTAATTTGCGGATTTTTTTAAATAAGTATGCACAATATAAGTACAATCATCAATACTTGATTATAGATCTAACGTCATAACCCTTCAGTTTTTCACGACCCTTTAAGTCTTTCAGTTCAATTAAGAAATCAAGGCCCACTATTTCGCCACCTAATTTTTCCACCATCTCAATTGCCCTTTGCGAAGTGCCTCCCGTAGCCAAGAGATCGTCGACAATTAGGACCTTTTGTCCCTTTGTGATGGCATCGGTGTGCATTTCTATGGAGTCTGTGCCGTATTCAAGGGAATAGTCGGCGGAGATTTTTTCGTAGGGAAGTTTGCCCTTTTTTCTTATAGGTACAAAGCCGCATCCTAGAGCGTAGGCTATGGGAGCGCCTATGATAAATCCTCTGGCCTCAATGCCCACTATTATATCTATCTCATCATCTCTCAAAGCCACCATTTGATCAATGGCTTCTTTAAAGCTGTCTGAATCCTTCAGCAAAGTGGTTATATCTCTAAATATTATTCCATCTACGGGATAGTCGTAAATATCCCTAATCTTATTAACTAAATCCATAATTCCTCCTTAAATAATTATGAAAATATTTTATGTTCTGGATTGAAACTCTTTTTTGCACTTCACACAAATAACCTTGATCTTGCCCATTTTTCTTGGAACTCTCAGTTCTTGACCGCAGTTCGGGCATTTCATATACTTGTTTTTGTTATCGGTGGCATTATTTTTTAACCTTGTAAATACAGCTCTCACAGGAGCGGTAACTTCCAAAAATTTTTGATTTTCATTGTATCTTTTAGTTATATTTCTGGAAAAAGTTCTTAAATACAATATGAAAATAAAAATATAGCTGACAAATCTTGCTTCATTGGGAAGCAGATTAATAGCGATAGCCAAGGATATTATTATAGAAAGGATAAGAGAAAATTTGTTCAAAGCGTCCAAACCGTAATGAGTTCCGTATCTCCCATACATAAATTTAAAAAATTTTTCTTTCATACAACACCTCCATTAAATTATAACATTAAAAAGAATATAAAAAAATAGTTGTAACAATTGTAAAAAGAATGTATAATAGTTCATGTAGTCATTGAAAATTTATTTTCAAAAAGTATTGACAAAATAATTATACTGTTATATAATTTTTATGTTGTTTACTTGCGGGAATGGCGGAATTGGCAGACGCGCTAGACTTAGGATCTAGTTCCATTGGAGTGGGGGTTCAAGTCCTCTTTCCCGCACCAAGAAAAAGCCCATGGTCCATCACTTTTAGTGATATGATGACATCGGGCCTTTTTTATTGCTATTTTACTGCTGCTAAGACATAGGACAGTTTTTTGTTCTCCTTATATGTAAAATTGATGAGAAAAATATTAATTTTGCTCAAATTTCAATAAAAAATTAATAGATATTTAAAGGCAACCTCATTAAAGGTTGTTTTTTGATGGGGAATTTGTCATGAAAAATTTTTAAATTCATCATGGATAAATCTACTATGACACAATATATTGTATCTTTTATTAAAAAATAACACTGCATGCACAATTTGTTTACATTGCTCAGGTATAATCTTCTTAAGTTAATATGAAAAACCTATTTATGACTTGGAGGATATGATGGTATTAGAGATAAGATATTTAAAAAACTTAGAAAGACCATGGTTAATCAAGCGAGTAGACGGAGAGTATTCACAGCATTCACACATGAGAAAAAAGAAGGATGTGGAAGAGGTGAAGCACTTGATTGAGATTAAGAAATATCCCAGCAACAAGGATCAAAGGATTGCAATGCAAAGGCTTTTGACAGATGATGAGTTCAGAAATTTAAACAAAAAACAAAAATACATAAATATCAACAAGGGAGTCAGATGCTAAAAATATTTTAAAATTCATCGGCACGAAGTTAATTTTGTGCCGATTTTTAAATGGGTAAATTCAGCTGTGTGATTGCGACAGAGCACTTTGAAGATACAGAAACTGACAATTAGCAGAATTTTCAGGTGAGATTTTAGATATATCTTTATAAAAATTTTAATATGTATTAAAATATTAATCGGTGAAGAGATTATGAGTAAATTATTAAAGGCATCTGTGCTCCTGATAATATTGATAGTGCTTTCTATATACTTGGCAGGTTTTTATTATTTTGGATATCATTTTTTGCCCAACACTATAATAAACGGAAAAAATTTCGGTTTTACACAAAAAGATGAACTTATGAAAAATTATGATGCTTATTATGATGATTTTAAATTAAGTGTTGAAACGAGAGATGGAGAGTTTAAAATCTCTTCAAAGGACATCGATTACAAGGAAGAATTGCTTGAGGAGAAGGGAATTATTCAAAATCCCTTTTACTGGTTTTTCTATATGTTGATTCCCAAGGAATATGATTTAAAAAGAACTATTGACTATGATGATGATAAATTAAATAAAGTATTGGCAAACAGTGAGATCAGCGGTGAAAATGTAAGGGAACCGCAGGATGCAAAGATAGTATTTGATGATGGAAACTACAAGATTGAGAAGGAAGTTGAGGGCAACAAGGCGAATGTTATAAAGCTCAAGAGAAAAGTCATAGACAGATTTAATTCCGGAGAGGATAAACTGAATTTGGAAAGGGCGGATTTGTACTACAAGCCTCAGGTATTATCCGATGATAAAGGACTGAATGACAAACTCCATCAAATAAATAAAATAAATGATTTTGAAGTAATTTATGATTTTAAGGACAGGAAGGAAGTTTTAAAGAACGAAGAGTTGGTAAATCTATATTCTGAAAATGAAGAGGGTTTACTTGTACCCAATATTGAAAAGGTTGAAGAATACGTAAAAACTTTATCCCAAAAGTATGATACTTTCAGAGCGAATAGGAATTTCTATGCGACGGATATGGGATTTGTGGTGGTAAGGGGTGGAATTTACGGTTGGAGCACCGACATATTAAACACCACGAAGGAACTTGTAAAGATCTTGGAACACACAACTTCAGTTACGGTGGAGCCCATATACAGACTTGAGGCTATGGACAGATCGGTCAATGACTTGGGAAATTCCTATGTGGAAATAGATCTGGGCAGACAACATATGTGGCTTTATAGAGATGGAAATTTGGTTGTGGATTCCGATATAGTTTCCGGAAATCCAACGGAAGGGAACGGAACGCCCGTGGGAACGGGGAAGATATGGTCCAGAGAAACAAATAGATACTTGACGGGAGAAGGGTGGAATTCTCATGTGGATTACTGGCTTCCCTTCAACTGGTCAGGATGTGGAATACATGATTCTTCCTGGAGATCGGAATACGGCAAAGATATATATCTGTCCAAGGGTTCTCATGGCTGTGTGAACACACCTTCGGAGCTCATGAAGACTTTTTATGACAACACCTTCCACGGAATGCCCGTGGTAGTTTATGATTCTTCGCAGTTATAAAGTCAAATTGTTAAAATATATAAAATCGCTATTGATGGTGTAGCGGTCTTGTGCTATACTGTATGTAGTAAACATCTTCAGGGTAGGGTGAAAGTCCCGACCGGCGGTAAAGTCCGCGAGCGAAAGCTGAACTTGTGAAATTCAAGTGCCGACAGTAAAGTCTGGATGGAAGAAGATTAATTGTGTTTTTAATGCAATTATGCCCCTGAATGGGGCTTTTTTTGAGCCCTAAAAAATTCATGGAGGTTAGAGATGAACAAAGTTAATTCAAAAAGCAAGATTAATGTTAAATTTTTTACCAGGATTGCAATGTTGGGAGCAATAGCCTTTGTATTGATGGCCATTCAAGTGCCACTTCCTTTTATAGCACCGGCATTTTTACAAATGGATATTTCCGATTTGCCCATAGTGATCGGATCCTTTGCCATGGGTCCTATTTCGGCGATATTGATATCCGCCCTTAAGAATATTTTGCACATCGTCATAAAGGGAACAACTACCGGAGGAGTAGGAGAGCTTTCAAATTTCATTATAGGTTCTACATTTGCAGTTACTGCAGGTTTAATCTACAACAGAAATAAAACCTATAAAACTGCAGTGATAGGATTGCTTGCGGGAACAATTGCCATGACTGTGATTTCTATAATATCGAACTACTTTTTCGTATTTCCGCTTTATAGCAAGTTGATTCCCATGGAAGCCATAATCAACATGGGTTCACAAGTAACTTCTAAAATAACTGATTTGTGGTCTATGATGATTTATTCCATATTGCCCTTTAACTTGATCAAAGGATTTACAGTTTCGGCAATAGCGATGCTAATATACAAAAGAGTAAGTCCCATATTTAAGGACTGAAAAGAATACCTCGGATAAACCGAGGTATTTTAAATTTAAAGATAAAAAGACCCCTCTATACTATAAATTAGAGGGGTTTTCGTCTATTTATTATTCTTCTTCTGATTCAGTTTCTGAAACTGTGGGAACATCTGCAGAAACTTCTTCTGCTTCGTCGCTTATTTCTTCTTCTCTAGGTTCTTGAAGACTTGCAACTATTTCATCCATTTCAGTAAGTATTTCGATTTTGTCGTTCTTTGCAATATCCAAGTCTGCGATTGTGACTTGATCTCCGATTTGCATGTGCATTACATCATAGGATGCTTCTGATGGAAGGTCTGCGGGAAGACATTCAATTTCCACTTCGTCCATTGTTTGTAGCAGAACTGAAGGTTGTACCTTGATATCATCTCTGTTTAAAAGTACAACAGGTATTGTAACTCTCAGTTTTTCGCTCATGTCTACAAGATACAAGTCAAAGTGAAGAACTTGGTTTTTAAAGGGATGTCTTTGAATATCTTTGAATAGAACTTTTTGTTCGTTACCGTCGATATTTACAGAAACTATGTTGGATGTTCCTGCTTCAGAGTAAACTCTCATCAAGTCCTTTTCAACAGCGGTGATCTTTACAGCTTCTTGTCCCTTAGAATAAATTATTCCCGGAATTTCTTTGTTTTGTCTTAATTTATCAACCTTATTTTTACCTACTACTTCTCTTTTAGTTAAATTTAATATATTTGCCATTTTATACCTCCAAAATAAATTACTATTTAATAATTCCTGATCCTAAACAGATGTCTTCGTCATATAGCACTAATACTTGACCGGGTGTCACCCCTTTGAGAGGATTGTCAAAGACAGCTCTCAGTTCATTTTGTTCTTTGTAGATGGTCATATTCTCAGATTTTGCTCTGTATCGTATCTTTCCGCTACATTTGAGAGGAAATTCGGGAACATCCGTTATGAAAAAGGGATCTTCCAACAGAGCTTCGCTTTTGTATAGTGCTTCGTTTTTAACTCCTTGAGCAACTATCAATCTATTATTTTTTAAATCTTTGTCTGCTACGAAAAACGGTTCACCATTGCCCATGCCGCCAAGGCCGATTCCCTTTCTTTGACCGATGGTGTAATGGATTAACCCAGAGTGTCTTCCAAGGTATTCTCCATCTGAAGAATAGATATCGCCCGGCTTAGTATAGAGAAATTTATCTAAGAACTTGTTGAAATCCCTCTCACCTATGAAACATATGCCTGTGGAATCTCTTTTGTGTGCCGTCGCAAGATGATTTGTTTCTGCAATTTCTCTTACTTTGTCCTTCGTGAGATCTCCTATGGGGAATAGAGTTTTAGAAAGAGCTTCCTGATTCACTCTGGATAAAAAATAGGATTGATCTTTGTTGTGATCGATGCCTTTTAAAAGGTAAGTTTTCCCATTTTCAGTTTTTGTCCTTGCATAATGACCCATTGCTATGTAGTCACATTCAAAGGCCATGGCAAAATTCAAAAAGGCTTTGAATTTTATCTCAGTATTGCACATGACGTCGGGATTAGGCGTCCTACCTTTTTTGTACTCATCTAAAAAATAGGAAAAAACCCTATCTCTGTATTCCTTTTCAAAATTCACTGTGTAGTACTTAATATTCAATTGATTGGCAACTCTTACTACATCAAGGTAATCTTCTTGAGCGGTGCATACGCCGTCTTCATCTTCTTCGTTCCAGTTTTTCATAAAGACTCCTGTGACGTCATATCCCTGCTCCTTCAGTAAAAGAGCGGCAACGGAAGAATCAACACCTCCACTCATTCCAAGAACCACGCTTTTTTTACGAGTCATTGAACTACCTCCTGTGGATCTAACATTTAAATATTATACATTAGAAATTGTTAAAAATCTACAAAAATCATAAGTTTAAACCTTTGTAGAGAGAATTATATTAAAAATTTGGGCGAAAAATCCCATGAAAATAAAATTTAAGAGTTTAACTTAATAATAATGATGGTTATTGTGTGGAATATAGTGAACTTTATATTTTAAAAGCTTTTTATATTTGTTAATATATACAGAGGAGTGATTTGATGAAGAAACTTTTATCTTTGTTACTTGTCCTTACTTTTTTATCGGGTTGTTCTACCAAGGAAAAGCAGTTGGAAAAATACGAGCTTTCTCTCTTTGACGCCTTTGATACATACACGGTCTTTGCCGTATACGAAGACAGCGAAAAGAGGGCGGAGAAGCATCTCGACAAAATAAGTGATAAGTACCAATACTACCATAGAATATTTGACGGATTTAATAATTATGAGGGTCTGAACAATTTAAAGACCGTAAATGACAATGCAGGAATAAAAAGTGTAGTTGTAGATGAAAGTCTTTACGATTTGATAGAGTCCACATTGGAATTAAGTAAGAGGACTGATAATTTAAACATAGCCATAGGGCCTGTGACAGCTCTTTGGTCTTCTTATAGAGATTTATACAATGAAGGTAAATCGCCTGAAGAGGTAAAGGCTCTGATGGGAAAGGAAATTCCCTCTGATGAGGATTTGGAAGCCTTAAGGCGATTGACAAATCAAGATGATATACTGTTAAATGAAGAGGAGAAGTCCGTATTTTTAGCAAAAAAAGGAATGAAACTGGATTTAGGTGCTGTTGCCAAGGGCTATGCCACAGAGAGAGTTGCGGAGTTTGCAAGGGATGAGCTGGGTATTGAGTCCATGGTCATATCGGCAGGGGGAAATGTCAGATTTGTGGGCAAGCCGCCGGGAAGGAAAAAATACAAGGTGGCAATCGATCATCCCGATGAAGATCAAGAATACCTGGCTGTTTTGGAAGTGGAGGACACATCCGTTGTTACCAGTGGAGATTATCAGAGATTTTTCATGTATGAGGGAAAGAGATACTCCCACATAATCGACCCCAAGACTTTGAAACCCTCTGATAATTACAGATCTATGTCCATCATCACCGAAGATTCATTCATGGCTGATTTTTTATCGACGGTATTTTACTTGACTCCGCAAGAGGAAATCGAAAGCATGAAGGATGAGTTTAAAGTTGGAGTTTTATTTATGAAGAATGACGACGAAGTTCATGCTATGGACGAGGCGAAGGAGTTAATGGAGGATTAAATGAGAAACAACATAAGAGGATTAGTTTTTCATATTTTTATAATAATAATTTTATTTTTATTGAATATATTAATAGGACTTAGCGATACTCTTTCAGGATTTTTATATGGGAATATAATATTTAAAATCATATTGGCATTGATACCGGTACTCTTGTACTTTAATTTTTCCAAGGCTATGAACAAGAGAGTTTCAAGAAAGCTGGACTTTCTGGCGGGAAATTTAATAATATTGATTTCGCTGATTTTATTTGTGCCCGTCTTTTTAGTGCATGGATTAAGCATGTTTAAAATGAATGTGGCTGAGAGCCTGTGGAAATTTCCCTTGGATTTATTTTTGATGCCGGGGCTGTTCTCCTTTCAACTGTTGGGACTTGGGTACAATATGGCAACTTTGGCATTATCGGCTGTGATTCCCGGATTTATCTACGGAATTTCCATAAGAAGATCCAGAAGAAAAATCCACAGAAGAAATAAAATGATGGAGATTAAACATAGAAGATGAAGAAAAATTTAGTGGTTATCTTGGCCTTTGCAGTTCTTTATTTTGTATATTTCAATTATGAGGGACAGACTGGCCAAGTTGAAGACTCAGCCTTTGAAGCAGTTATCATCACCAAGGTCGTTGACGGGGACACGGTGTATTCGGACAAGGGCGAAAAGATAAGGATAATAGGCATCAATGCTCCCGAAGTAGGAGAGGAACTTTTATCAGAGGAATCCATGGATTTTGCAAAGAAACACCTGCTCAATAAGGAAGTCTACATTGAAAAGGACGTAGAAGTTTTAGACCAATACGACAGGATATTGGCATATATTTGGATAGATAAACCGGAGAATTTGAGTTATGAAAGTATCAAAAACTTAAATTATTCAGCCATGAGTTTAAGTGTGGGACTATCGAGAACGTACACCTTTGAACCCAATGTAAAGTATGAGAGGGATTTCAAAAGAGCGCAGAGAGAGGCTCGTGACTTGGAGATTGGAATGTGGGAAGTTTCTGAAGAAGGAACTACGAGAGGAAATGAATTGAGGTAGATTATGGAAGAAAGAAAAGAATTATGTGATATAGTCGTGGAAGCTCTTGAAAATATAGGAGTGAACATAGAGGATTTAGTCGTAATAGTATATGACCTTCAAAGGAAGTACAACGAAGACATAAGCATGGAGGATTGTGAAGAAAACTTGCTGAAGGTCTTTGAGAAAAGGGAAGTTATAAATACGGTGCTGACAGGACTTGCCATAGATAAGATGGTTCAGGAAGGTAAATTCCCTGAACCCATTCAATCAGTCATCAAGAGAGATGACGGACTTTACGGAGTAGATGAAATACTTCCCCTGGGAATAGTGAATTTGTACGGAACCATAGGTCTTACGAATTTCGGATACTTAGACAAGGAGAAGCCGGGAGTCATCAATGAAATAGACCAGAGAAAAAAAGACGGTCACCAAGTCACCACCTTTACAGATGATATTTTAGCGGCAATAGTTGCAGCGGCGGCGGCGAGAATTGCCCACGGACAAAGACTTCAAGAAGAAAATAAATAGTAAATCAAAACAGGTTCTTTAATAGATAGAACCTGTTTTATTATAGGAAAATATGTATGAGGTAATGATATAATGTACTTATGATTAAACTTGATTATGTACCTGCGACGAACTATAAAATTTATCAAGACGATTCAAATTTCAAATACACCACAGATTCGCTGATACTGTCATCCTTTGCAAAGCCTAAGGGGGTATGTGTGGACTTGGGATGCGGAAGCGGAATTTTGTCACTGCGTTTAGTGGACAAGGCAACAGAATTCATAAATGTGGATGTAAATGAAAGGACGATTTCCCTGCTGGACAGATCCGTGATGGTAAACGATCTTGAATATAAAATAAAAAATTATGTGTGTGATATAGGTTCCATATGTGAGATTATCGGCAAAAATTCCGTAGATACTGTTTTGACCAATCCACCCTATTATAGCGACGGATTGAGAGTTAAAAGTGAGAGTATCGACAAGGCAAGATACAGCAAGAATTTGGAGATTTTCATAGAAGGGGCGAGCTATATACTAAAGGATCTGGGCAAATTTTACATGGTTATTTCGTCAATAAGAATGATTGATGCCCTGGAGATTTTGGTATCCAATAGGATTGAACCCAAGCGCATAAGATTTGTCAAGAAAAATGCCAATTCGCTTCCCAAGCTAATGTTGATAGAGGGTGTGAAGTATGCAAAGAGGGGATTTTTCTTTGAAAGGGATTTTTTCCTTACAGATGGTGAAGAAATGAGTGAAGATTTAAGAGAGGTTTACAATAGAGTATGATATATTTTTGTGCAACGCCCATAGGAAATTTAAAGGATATGGGGATCAGGACCCTTGAGATATTAAGGGAAGTGGACGTGATCGCCTGCGAAGACACGAGAGTCAGCATTAAATTGTTAAATGAATACGGCATCAAGAAAAAACTCATCTCCTATCACAAATTCAACGAAAGGGCAAAATCTGACGAGATAATAAAACTTGCATCGGAAGGGGATATCGCAGTAATAACCGATGCAGGACTTCCAGGGATCAGCGATCCGGGCAGTGTATTGATTAAAAGACTGATAGAAGAGGATATAGATTTCAGGGTGATTCCCGGAGCAAATGCCGCATTGACCGCCCTTGTATCCTCGGGACTGGATACGGAACATTTTTTATTCTATGGATTTTTAAATTCCAAGAGCTCTCACAGAAAAAAAGAACTTCAACAGCTTAAAACTCTTAAACACACGATTATCTTTTATGAATCGCCTCACAGGCTCAAAGAGACTCTTGAGGATATATTTGAAGTCTTTGGTGACAGAAAAATCTCCATAAGCAGAGAATTGACAAAGCTCTATGAAGAAACCATAAGGGGTAAATTGAGCGAAATTCTAGATACTGAGATTACACTCAAGGGAGAATTTGTCATTGTGGTGGAAGGTTCAACGGAAGAAGAAGAGCTTGATTTAGGAGAATTGCTGAGGGATAAAATCAATTCAGGCATGAGCAAGTCCAAGGCTGTAAAGGAGATTGCAAAGGAACGAGGAATCCCTAAGAATGAACTTTACAAAGCGAGTTTAGAGGTAGAAGATGAATAACATAGAGGAAATGGGAAGAGAAATACAAAATCTCAACGCCGGCTTAAGGAAAAAGTATAGTGATTTTTTCAACATGAGTAAAGCTGAATTTAAAGATGAGATTTTGCAAAAAATAGGAAAGAACTACAAACTTAAAAAGTTGGAAGAAAATTCCCTCAAAAAATTCGGTCTTGTGGTGGGCGTTGACGGCTCCGTAAATAAAGTAGGAGGAGATTTTCCTCACTATGTGGAGATATATCAAGCCCTCGCAAAACCCACCAAGGGGCAGGATTTGTATGAAAATGAAATTTACACTCCTCTCATGAATAAAATTGACGAAGAAAGTAGGGAGCAAAGCAAGAGGGAAAGGCTCTTGGCTCAGATTGAATTGCAGGTTGCCCTGGATTCCATAGATTTTCACAGACCGAATATGCTGATGATGGATGGGGGACTTATCAGGTACAAGATAAACGACAAAGACAGATACATGGAACTGGTAGAAAAATGCGAGGACGAGAATATTATTCTGATAGGGGTCTTAAAGGAATTAAAGACCAACGTAATATCCAGAGCCTTGGAATATGAAAACTTGATTTTTGACAGAGAACTTTTATACGGAAAGTTGGAAATTGGAGATTTTATAGAAATTTATGATGAATTCAACAAAAAATCCGGAGAAAATGAAGGAGAATTGACTTCGGGGTTTTTGAGGACTTCCAATTCCGCCATGGCCATAGGCATAGATATATTGCAATCGCAAAGGGAGCAGTTGAAGGATGTGGCGGAACTGGTCTACACCCTTACACCCTACAACTCGCGAGGAGTGCCGCTGTGGATTGATATTGTGGACAAGGAAGTTAAAATCACCGATGTGTTGATAAAATCCATGTTGCAAGAACACTTGGACAGAGATATTTACGAGAGATTTTTTATAACGGAAAGAGATAGGAGAGGCATATGAAAGTAGTGGGAATAACCACCGGTCAAGAAGTTTATATAGGCTCAAGAGAAAGAAATTTCCGCATGAACGAGTTTTTAATAGTGGAAGATGAAGTACAGGGAGATTTGTTGGGAGAAATCGTGGAAGCTAAGACTTTCAACAGATTCATACCCTTGAATATCAGCGGAGATTTCGTAGATTCATCGGTCTTGGAATCCTTAAGAGCCATGGGTTACGACGTAAGCGAAGAAACCATTTACATAGGAAAGTTGAGATTTTTAAAGGAAGCTCAATATCCCATACTCACAGGTAGCGACGTCAGAATTCCAAAATTCGAAGAAATTCAAAAAATAATAGCTCCAACAAAACCTGCAGAGGGATTGCTCTTGGGCATAATAAGAAATTCCGATGCATTGACTGCAGATATGGACGAAGAATACAAGCATTTAATGGACATATATGAAGATGACAGCTACGAAGAGCAAAGAGATGTGCCCTTTGTATTTGATTTCAAATCCATGCATGAATACCCTCACATAGGGATCTTCGGAGGTTCCGGGTCAGGAAAGAGTTTCGGACTTAGGGTGATGTTGGAAGAACTCATGAAAAAAAGCATACCCACAGTAGTTTTGGACCCTCACTATGAGATGAGTTTTAAACTGCCCTCAGATTCCAAGTATGCACAGGATTATGACGGAAGATATGAAGAATATCAAATAGGAAGAGATGTGGGAATAAAATTTGAAGATCTCTCAAGAGATGACATAACCAAACTTTTAAACACATCATCTCACCTCACGGAATCCATGGTCAATGTGGTCAGCACATTATTTGTAAAGGGATCCAACTACTATTCCTTTTTCCAAAAACTCACCAATCTCTTGGCAGCACAAGATGCAGGAGGATTGGACAAAATAGAAGAAAAAATATTTTATGCGGAAGATGAAATGCAGAAAAAAGAGTGGGAAGATAGAAAAAGACTCTATGAAAAATACGACAAATCCTGTCCGAGCCCCTCTGTACGAGGTGTGCTGTGGAGGCTTTCAAGGCTTTTTAACGAGGGTATTTTCAATAAGGACATAACTCCCATAATAGACAGTTTAAAAGCCGGAAAACTGCTCGTAATTCAAGGGTCAACCAGAATGATACAGGTTTTTTCCACCTATCTTTTGAATAAGTTGTACATGAGCAGAAGAGATTACAGAGAATCCAAGTTTACAAAAAATGTAGAAGAGGATTTTTTCCCGCCCTTTATAATAGTCACAGACGAAGCGCATAACTTTGCACCCAAGGGATTTGAAACTCCCTCCAAGTCGATAATAAGAGAAATTGCACAGGAAGGCAGAAAATACGGGGTATTTCTCATACTTGCAACACAAAGGCCCACGCTCCTGGACGAAACCACAACAGCACAGCTAAACAGCAAATTCATATTCAGAACGGTGAGGGCATCGGACATAGACACCATTAAAGAAGAAACGGATATAAGCATTGACGAATCAAAAAGATTGCCCTATTTGACCACGGGAGATGTATTTATTTCTTCAGCAAAACTGGGAAGGACATCCTATGTGCGAATAAGAGCAGCGCACACCAAGTCCCCTCACAAGGAAAATCCCTTTGATGAACTAAGGAGTATTTCCAACAAAGAAAATCAGGAATTCCTCGAATACATAAAAGAATATCTACCCTTTTATCCCAGCGTGAATGCCTTAGATGTAATAAAAGAAATAAATGCAAAATATTTTAAAAATTACAGTTTCGATCAATTTAATTTAAAACTTCAAGAATTGGAAAAGGAGGGATTTATAGAAAAAGACAGCGAAAATTTCTTAGGAGAGAGGTATATTTTAGCAAAAGAAGAAAATAATTAAATAATTTATGGTAAAAAATGATATTTATAGTATAATATAAAAAAGTTATTATAGGTTAAAATTTAAAACGAAGGTGGTATTATGGAATTTGGTATTTTATCGATAGTTCCTCCAATAGTTGCAATAGTTCTATCCTTAATCACAAAAGAGGTAATAACCTCACTGTTATTTGGAATTCTTGCAGGAGGGTTAATTTTTACAGGGGGAGATTTAATAGCGGCCTTTGAATCCGTTTTCGGATTAATGGGGCAAAAACTGGGAGATAACTCTCTCATGGTTATGTTTCTTGCGCTTTTAGGCTCCCTTGTAATGGTAATGAACATGGCAGGAGGCTCCTTTGCCTATGGGCAATGGGCCAGCAAGAAAATTAAAAGCAAGCCCGCAGCAAAATTAGCTACGGTAGCTTTGGGAATGTTGATTTTTATCGACGACTATTTCAACTGCCTGACCGTAGGAGCGGTAATGAAACCCATCACCGATGAAAATAAAATCTCCAGGGCAAAACTTGCTCACATGATAGACTCCACGGCGGCACCTGTATGTATAATCGCACCCATATCCAGTTGGGCAGCATCTGTAATTGCAATCATAGGAGATACGGGAGTTGAAAATCCCATGAACAAATTCTTGGGAACCATACCTCTTAATGCTTATGCATTACTGACTTTAATTTTGATGATATATTTCGCTTTTTCGAAGACGGAATTGTTCAACATGGAAAAATATGAGAGAAATGACACTTCAATCATGGTTTCAGATGAAAAATTGGGATACTCTCACTCTGACAACGGCAAGGTTGTAGACCTTGTACTTCCCATAGTGACATTAATCGGAGTAACAGTCCTCATGATGCTTAGAACAGGCGGATACTTTGCAGACCCGTCAATAGGCATGGGAGCAGGATTTGGAGATGCAGATGTAAACTTGTCCTTGGTAATAGGATCTGTAGTAGCCATAACATTGGCATTTATAATGTACATACCTAGAAAACTTCTTACATTTAGACAATTCATGGATGGAATAATAGAAGGAATAAAATCCATGATCAGTGCGATAGTAATACTTACACTTGCGTGGACCATAGGTGGAATCACAAGTGATGCATATTTAAATACCGGCGGATACATCGCAGGAGTTATACAAGAATCAACTATGCCGATGTGGATATTGCCCTCAATAATATTCATAGTTGCTTGCTTCCTATCCTTCTCAACGGGAACAGCATGGGGAACATTCGGTATACTTGTTCCCATAATAGTGCCGATATTGGTACATATGAATCATATGCACTATCTTGAAATGGTACTTGCAGCAATATTTTCAGGATCTGTATTCGGAGACCACTGCTCACCGATATCAGACACTACCATACTCTCTTCGGCAGGTGCAGGCTGTGACCACATAATACACGTATCCAGTCAGATACCCTATGCCGTCATAACTGCAGTAGCATCAATAACAGGATTCTTAGTAGCCGGAGTCACAGGCATGAATATGTTGGTAGTACCCGTAGGCTTGGTAGTTATGTTCATAATTGTAGTAATTGCTCAAAAAATCACACTTAATAAACTAGGCAAAGCATAAAAATGATTTTATGAAGGAATTAAAAAGAGTTGCGAGACGTTTCGCAACTCTTTTTGTAATTAGAAAACCCCCAGTCTAACTGGGGGTTCAGTATAACTTTAGCGATGAGAAACTAACAAAAATACCTCCATGA
>JAUNLL010000133.1 GCA_030532275.1 Peptoniphilus sp.
ACAATGCCTGAGTCGCAAAGTATTTTCATGTGATAGGATAAAGCCGACTGTCCTATATTCATCTTTTCGATCAAAACACATGCGCATTTTTCTCCACTTTTCAAACAATCTAAAATAGTGAGCCTCTTCGTATCACAAAGTGCTTTAAAAATTTTCGCATCTTTAGAAAAATCGGTCATAATTATCACTCCTCATATCAAATTATTTTGATATATATATCTAAAACCCTACAGCAGAATTTGTCAATATATTTATATTTTTTTCTTCGACGGAAAAATAACTTTATCATAGAATAAAGAAACAAAGATGACAAAGAAAGATACTACAAAACCCGCAAAGCCTGTCAAAGAAGACCTTGCGGGTTTTCAAAATATTTAAATATGCAATTTGACATCTATCACTTGGTCAAATCCTTAAAGTTAAGTGCATTAAGTCTTAAGGAGTTGGTGACGACGAACAGAGAGGACATGCTCATGGCAAAGGCCGCAATCATGGGATTGAGTTTAAGTCCGAAGGAATTATAAAACAATCCCGCCGCCACGGGAATCCCTATGACATTGTAAAAGAATGCCCAGAATAAATTTTGTTTTATATTTCTTATGGTGGCCTTCGACAAGTTGATGGCACTGACCAAGTCCATCATCTCCGATCTTATGAGTACAGCATCGGCAGATTCTATGGCTATATCCGTGCCTGCTCCTATGGCAACTCCTATATCCGCCCTGGCAAGGGATGGTGCGTCATTTATTCCGTCACCTACGAATATCACCTTTTCGCCCCTTTCAATTTCTTTTCTGACGATTTTCTCCTTATCTTGGGGCAGCACTTCGGAATAGATATTTTCAATTTTAAGTTTATTTCCCAGCGCCTTCGCTGTGTTGGAATTATCTCCCGTAACCATTCCAACCTTTAGATTTTTGCTTTTCAAAGTTTCTATGGTTTTCTTAGAATCCTCTTTGACCGTATCTTGCAAAGCTATAATCCCTATTATTCCCTCTTGATCCGCAAAATATATGGGCGTCTTTGCCGCCTTTGAAAACTCTTCGGCGTATTTTGCAAAGCTCCCAAGTTCGATATCCTCTTCCTCCATGAGTTTGGCATTGCCCGTCAAATAATTCTTGCCATCTATCTTCGCCACTACTCCCATTCCCGACAGAGTGGTGAAATTTTCCGGTTCCTTTATTTCAATATCCCTTTCCACAGCATACTTAACTATGGATTTCGCAAGGGGATGTTCGGAATTTGTTTCAATGGCAGCTGCAATTTGCAAAAATCTGTCTTCATCAATTTTATCAACTACTACATCCGTCACGGAAAATTCTCCCGTGGTGATGGTGCCTGTCTTGTCCAAAAGCACAGAAGTGGCTTCGTGCATATTTTCCAAGGCTTCTGCAGATTTGAAAAGTATTCCCTTTTTAGCCGCAACTCCCGTGCCCACCATTATGGCAACAGGTGTGGCAAGTCCGAGAGCGCAGGGACATGAAATAACCAACACCGATATGGCCATGGCAAGGGAAATCTCAATTTCTCCCGAAGAATAATACCAAGCTGCAAAGGTCACCAAGGCAATGGTGATTACCGCCGGCACAAAGACCGAAGATATTTTATCCGCCAATTTTGCAATGGGCGCCTTTGTGGAATTGGCATCTTCCACCAACTCTATTATCTTTGCAATGGTGGAGTTCTCTGAATCTGAAGTCGCTTCAAATTTTATAAAGCCCGTCTTGTTGGTGGTGGCGGACATTACAGAATCTCCCGCCTTTTTTTCAACGGGTATGCTTTCACCCGTGAGGGCGGATTGATCCACAGTGGTCTGTCCGGAAATCACCTTTCCGTCAACGGGTATGTTTTCTCCCGGTCTAATTAAGACTATATCACCCTTTTTTACTTCTTCTACAGGGACTTTAGTTTCCTTTCCTTCCACTTCTATATTTACAAACTTGGGCGTCAAGTCCATGAGTGCATTTATAGCTCCCGATGTTCTGCTCTTGGCCTTAGCTTCAAAATACTTGCCCAGCGTTATAAGCACCAGTATCATGCCTGTGGATTCAAAATACAAATCGTGGGAAAATTGGTGAAGCACCTCCATATTTCCATGGGATACGCCCCCAGCCACTTTGTAAATCACATATAGGCCGTAGACGAAGGCCGCTGCCGATCCCAAGGCGATAAGGGAATCCATGTTGGGCGATTTGTTTTTCAAAGCCTTAAATCCACTTACATAAAATTTTCCGTTTATTATCATTATGGGTATGGTCAACAGCATTTGAGT
>JAUNLL010000134.1 GCA_030532275.1 Peptoniphilus sp.
TTATAAAATGAATTTTGGTGATATCCCTGAAGGCGACATAACACAAGTAGATGAAAAAAACATTCCTGATCATGACATTTTATGTGCTGGATTTCCATGCCAAGCATTTTCGATTAGTGGAAAGCAACAAGGATTTGAAGATAGCAGAGGAACGTTGTTTTTTGATGTAGCAAGAATTGTCAATGAAAAAAGACCTATGGTAGTATTTCTTGAAAATGTAAAAAATTTTGCAACACACGATGGTGGGAAAACTCTTAATGTAGTTAGAAATACTATGAATGAGTTAGGTTACAGTTTTCAATATAACGTTCTTAATTCTGTTGATTATGGAGTTCCCCAAAAGCGTGAGAGAATATATATGGTATGTTTTAGGAATGATATAAATAGAGAAGTGTTTACATTTCCAAGACCATTTAAGTTAAATAAATTTGTAGAAGATTTTCTAATAAGTGATGATGAAGTTAATAGTTTGATTGTTGATCGTGAAGATTTAAATTTTAATGAAAAAATTGACATCAATTACAACTCCACATCGACAATCAGGGTAGGAACTGTAGGAAAGGGCGGACAAGGTGAAAGAATATATTCACCTAAAGGAATAGCTATAACTTTATCTGCATATGGAGGAGGGGCATTTGCTAAAACGGGAGGATATTTAATTAACGGTAAAACTAGGAGATTACACCCTAGAGAATGTGCTCGAATAATGGGATTTCCTGATAGTTTTAAATTAAACCCTAATAATAATCAAGCATATAAGCAACTTGGAAATTCTGTTGTTGTTGATGTGCTCCAACTTATAGCAAAACAAATAGGAGATGCTTTAAATTATGAATATAGTGGGATTCAGCAACTGGCTATTATCTAAAGGGCATAACAAAAAAACAACTTCTGATATAGTTAGTAGATTAAAAAGAATTGATAAAGAAATTTTATATTCTGATTTACACACAAATATTGATGAACAATATAACTTAGATTTTTGTAAAGGGTTATTGAGCTTACTAAGTCGACACAAGGCTAATAAAAATAATATATTAAGAAATACTAATCTTCCGATTAATAAACCTGAGATTTCGAACTACAAGACATCTCTAAATAAATATTTAAAGTATCTAGAATCAGATATCTAGGTACTTTAAATATTTATAGGTTATTCATAAAGGTTTTTAAATCTACTGAGTCTTGTTCTTTAAGAAGCTGAATACTGAAAATAACATTAGCATTTCTAGTGTTAGAAAGTTTTCTTATTCTATAAACATTATCTTTCTTGCGACTAAACATATAATCAGTATCAAATATTTTGAATTTTATTTTATTGAGATCCTGGCTAGACTCTATTTCGAAGTCGTCTAATAGTTTGAATTTTATGCTCATTGATTTAATTTTTTCTAAAACGTCTTTCTGACTGCTTTTAGGAACTTTTGATGAACCGCTTTTTTTAATTCTATATTTTGCCGTTATAGAAAAATATTCACCGTATTTTTCTATTGGAAATATAATATAACTATCTCCTTTTGTGATAAAAAATTTAACCATCTTATCCTTATAAGTGTTTACTATCCATGAATTAAAAATTTTTTGATCTATTTCTATATTTTCACCAGTAGTTCCAGCATTTGCATATCTTTCAAAATCCTTATTCATAAATTGAATTATAAAATCAGTATTTTCATTTTGTTTTGTTTTATTTCTTGGGGGAAATATAAATCCTTTATTCTCATCATCTGGCAAGAGAACAAATTGACCACTTTGTGCAGATGGCATTTTTGCTTCTATATAAAAAATTTTTGAATTATTTTCATATTTAATATCACTCACAGTTGAATCACTGAAACCTAGATGTGTAAAGTTTTCGCCATATTCTTTATTTAAATAATCAGTACAATCTAGTTCAAAAATTTCCCAATTTTCCATTTACTCCTCCTAAAGTTGTTAATATTGATTTTCCTATTTCTTCAACAACATTTGCTGTCATAGCGTTTCCAGCTTGCATTAATAAATGTCTATTAGTAACCTTATCTTTTACTCTAGCCAGATGATTTTTATTAAATCCTTGGAATAAAAGAGCTTCTGCTCCAGTTAAATAATACATTTTTTTATTTCTTACATAGTAAATACCGTCTCTATGGGCTCTTAATGTAGGCATCCTATTTACATATAGTCTCAAATCTGACATACGAGTATCCACTATCAAATTGTCTTGCATTAGTATCTCATGGATATCAA
>JAUNLL010000135.1 GCA_030532275.1 Peptoniphilus sp.
AAGTGAAATATGCACAGACAAAAATAGCAGAATTTCTTGATAAGGGATTTTTATGGGATGAAGAACTGGCAAAATTTCATGAAGAAAACAAATTTAAAAATTATAGTTTTAATTTGCCGTTTCCGTTGGAAAAGGATCAGATATATAAGAAAGGGGGGATCTATAATATAATTATTCGAACGATTGATGAGCAACTTGCGAGATATTTTAGTGAAGTATGTGCGAATACTTATACAGAATCCCTGAAGGGTTTAACAACGGAAATACGTACGCTTCCGCAAAAGCAGATAGAGTGTTTATATACATTGCTACCGGCAATTTTAAAAGATGAAAAAGGATATTGGAGAAGCTACATGAATTTATCTGAATATGGTGAGCGGATAAAGGTAAATTTGATTAAGAAGTGGAATCAGTTTGAGCATGAAAAGTTGGATGAAGAGTTTCAATTGTATTCATTGATTGAGTTTTCTAATAAAGTGCCGGTAGCAATGGAATATAAGAATATTAGATTACTTGGGGACAAATTCTGTATTCATATTACGGACCACCCGACCGCACAGCAGCTTGCATATATGGCTATAGGAACGGGGGTTTTGGAGATGAATAGTCGTGGGGCGGGGTTCGTGAATTATAGATGGCTGTAAGAGGAGGCTCTTATGTTAAAAGAATGTTTAGAGGTATTTGGAGAAGTATTAGAACAAGGACGACAGAATGGAAAAAATATTATACTGGATTCTTATATACCTGCAGATGGAACATACATCTTTGTGGATCGGCAGGGAAATATAAACGATATTATAGAAATTAAACTGAATAAAAAAACACGAGAGATTGAGACGAATAATACGGATATAAAAGAATTGTGTTTTTATGATTATCATAGTCAATTAGTTTCTATGAATAAGCCGGTAGATGGGAAAAAGGTAATCCATTCTAATAATTATTATTCATTTTTTGTAAAAAAGGATAGCATTGTCACAAAGAAATTAACGGAAGCGATTATAGACGGATATTATGAAGTATTAAAAGATCCTTTGAAAAAGAAATATCAAAAATCAAAAGAAGCAAGCAAGATATATGAGCTTTTTGAAGAATCTGAGGGTGGTGTTTCGACAGATGAGTTGGAAAAAAATAGACAGTGGATCAAAAGTCATATTTTTGATTTAGATGAGGTGGATTTGAGTAGAAAAGATTATTTGAAAATCTTTTTTGAGACAGAACATAAAAATGTTGAGCGTGAGGAAAGAAGATATTTGCTGCCCAATATTTATAATAATAATGAGTATAACGTAGAAGTAGGGGACAGTATTTATGGACTTCCGGATAATAATCAGGGAATGAATGCGAAAAAACCATATCTTGCTGCGAAAACAAGAAAAATTCCAGTATCATATTTATTGAATGGTGAAGAAGTAATGCTGCAGAGACTATTTTTTGATTATTTGATGAATCTAGCCTCTGCAGGGAAATGTGATGTGTACATAGATACTGTGAAAAGGAAAATTCGAGCATATACTCAGTCGGAAGAACCACAGGATGTAGAAGCAGGATATTATTTAAGAATTAAAAAAGGAAAAGAGGTGGAAATCCAAAAACAGGATAATATTCCGGGGTTTCATCAAATTCTGAAGAAACCGTTTGATTTTTTTAATGTCAGTGGCTGTCAGCATACAAAACATCCAGAATATCTGGATAAATATAAACGATATTATACTCGGGCGGAAGTGGGAAAAATGATTCATGAAGTTTTTTTCTCAAACTATCTTGAAAGCAATTATTATGTAGATATTAGTGATATAAAGATTAAAGACGAAATATTAAAAAACTGTATTATTATATCAAAAGATACTATTTTTGCATGGGTTAAAGTAGGGATTGATCAAGGATTTTTTAGGATACTTGAAAAGGTATCGCTTGATTTGATAAAAAATGCAGTTGTAAATGGATATAGAGAAAGAGCTTTATGGCAGTTGAATCTGCGTTGGTCGTTTGAAAATTATTTTTTGAAAGGAGAAGATGAGATGGCGGAGAGAAAACGAGAACTGGTGTCTAGTGTAAAAAGAAAAGTTTTTGAAGAAAAAGATATCTGGTTTGAAAATGATGAAGAATATTACTATGCAGTGGGACAGATGGCGGCATATTTGATTTCTTTAAGTAAATCAAAAAACAAACAGGAGGCTTTGATCAATCCAATTTTAAATGCGAAAAA
>JAUNLL010000026.1 GCA_030532275.1 Peptoniphilus sp.
TCCCGGTTTGAGCAGTACATATTCATCTAATAGTCGAAGTAATTTCGTGAAATCTCTATGTCCCAATTTATCGTTGAACTCGTCATTGCACTTTCTTATTTCATCCACCGACAGCGATTTGTTCCTGATGTCATAATAGAGCTTGACTATTTGGTCTTTTATGCTGAATATATTGTTTTCTCCCGTATCTCTTAAATAGTCATATAGTCTGTCATCATTTAAAAATCCCTTCATGCTTTCATCCACGGAACGCTCGAAGAGATAGGACGCAAAATTGGCATCGGCAATTTCAAAATCTGCAGACACATTTACAATGGGGCTGTACCTCCTTATGAGTTCCGAACAAAATCCGTGAATGGTGAAGATTTTTACCTTTGAAAAATACTTCGCAATCTCCCTCAGTTCCTCATCTGAGCTTTCCATAAGTTCCTTTTTTATCCTCAGTTTCATCTCTGCAGTGGCTTTATTCGTGAAGGTGATGGCAAGGACTTCTTCAAGCTCTCTGCCCTTGGTCAGTCTATGGGACTTCAATATATTTATAAATCTGGTGGTCAATACTTTAGTCTTGCCCGTGCCTGCTCCCGCCTTTAAGGATATATTTTTGTTAATTGCCTCCGATGCATATTTTTGAACGGGATTTAATTCACTCATAGATACATCCCCTCTCTGAACATATCGTAATAAATGCTTGTTTTATCTTTGTTTTCAAGGGTGGTGAAATCCCCTTTTTCGATCCTGTAATAGATTTTTATAATTTCTATTTCCACTTCACCTAAAAAATTTTGCAGTTCTTCAGTAGACATGGAATTTCTCCCTGCCGGCACAATATATTTATCCGATAACACCACGTTGTACTTTCCATTTTCTATTTCTCCGTAGCGTGCTGCCACGGAATTTTTCACAATGGACATGTAAAGGGGCAGTTGAAAGGACTCGAAGGCCCTTATTTTAGTGGCGGAGTCGGATCTTTTTCTCTTGTAATCGGTGATTATCTTCATTCCTTCAAATTCATCAATCCTATCGATTCTACCACCTATCCTCAAGGTCTGAATTTGAATATCTACTTTTTTCTCAAATTCATGTGGAGTAAATCCATTTCTGTTATTTAAGTCCATCTTTATAAATTCCGCTAAAGTGTCGACGATATTGTTCAGCTTGGCTCTATACAGCTTTTCATATCCTATAAAGGCATCTCTCGCACTCATGTAATTATCCACTATTGAAAAAAGAGCCTCTTTGTCGAATTCTTCAGGGTGATTCTTAAAATATATCTCCAAGACCTCGTGATATAAATTTCCCAGATCCATATAATATCTGTCCTGCTCGTCAGCGTAGTACTGACCTATGTCCAGTATCTCATCATATAGGAAGTAATAGGGATGTTTTAAATATTTGTCGAAATCCGTAACGCTGAAATTCTTTTCTATCAATACCTCTCTGAATATTCTACCGGCATGCTTTTCTATCTTTATTTCCTGTGAAAACTTTCTTTTATTTTCATTTTCTATTCTGTATTCTATGTTTTTTAAACCGCCCCATCGATCAAGCAAGTTCATCTTATTTTCATCGTAAATTCCCAATTTCAGGTAGTCCATCACATCCATTGCCAATTCTGTCCTCGATGAAATCTCTTCGGGATATATCTCCGTTGCCGAAAAATAATCCGCAATTGTCGACAACCCGGACTCTTCGTTCTCTATGGCACATATATAGATTTTTTCCGACGATGCAAAGAGTTTAAACACCTTTAACAGTTCTCTGTTGTAAATCTCTTCAGTGGACAAAATTTCAAATCCCCATTTCAACAACACATCTTTGTTGTCCTCGTTAAATATGAAATCCTCTCCTCCCAAGTGAGGATAGTTCATGTCGAAATTATCCAATATGATATTTTCAAATTTAAGAGAGATGGTATCATCCAGCTGAAATAAGGTGGGAGCATAGTTGTTTTTATTCTCCACGGACACTTGATCGATATAGTCGTACAGTATTTCCACATATTCGCTGAAAGTGACTTCTCCAAAAAATTTGTCATAATTTTTTAAAAATTCCAAAATTTCTTCGATGTCAGAATAAATTTTAATATCTCTCCTATACTCTTCAAGGTATTTTTTATCTAAAAATCCATCTATATAGTTCTTTGCATTTCTCAAAATTTCCGCTAAATAATCGCTGTAATGCTGAAAACTTCCCTTCGAAGGTAGATCCACCTTTAATCTGAGAAGCAACTCATAGAAGTCCACGGCCTCCAATTTCTTCAAAGAAACTTCCACTTTAGTTTTATCGTAAAGATCCTCGTAATTCTTAAACTCCATGGATTTCAATTCCTGTTGTGCCTGCTCTCTGTAATCAGCAACAGAAAAATACTCCGATGAAAGCCTGTCCAAAAGATTTTCCCTGCTTTGGTTGAGTTGGTACTTTATCATGCTCTTGAACTCCTTTAGAAGGGGCAAGAATACTCCTCTTTTATGAATTCCGTTGATCTCCATGTTTTCAACCTTTGAATGTTCGTAAAAATTCGTCTGTGTTTTTGAAAAATTCACTATGTCCGTGTGGTAGGGATCGTATTTTAAAAGTTTAAACAGCTTGGAATTCTTATTAAATTCGTCATCTGAAGTCACCTTGTACAGCTTTGCGCTCACTTCTTTGCAAAAATCTTCAAAGGTCCCCTCTCCGAAATTATCCACCACTTCAAAACCCTTTAATTCAAATTTACGGGTCAAATTTTCAGATAGGGGCAGACCTTTCATGTGGTAGGGGATATTAACTAATAGATCGTATTTTTCAGCCATATCTAAAATATAGGCAAAGTCCAATTTCTTAAAGGAAAAAAATCCGTCCACTACGAAAAGAGTTTTTTCAGCTTTGTTTATTTCGAAGTTCTCCAGCAAATCCGTCAAGTTATTGGATTTGAGAAATTGCAGATAATCGCCATATAGAGAATAGACCTCTTTTAAAAATCCCTCCTGAGGAATGTATTGGAGATCGATTAAGTCCTCTCTTGCCTTTCGCATAAATCTAGTGATCAGCGCCATGGAGTTTTCTTTTAAAAATGCATAGTCTACTTCTCTCAGTTTATTCTTTATAAACAATTTTCTAAAACTGTTATCCACGGAGGTTTTATTTATATTTTCATATCTTAAGGAGTCAAAGGTATAGAACTTAAGATTGGAAAAGGCTCCTTCTCTATCTAAAAAATCCTTTATATATCGGTTACAGGCCTTTTTTGACGGAAGTACATAACAGACTTCAAAGCCTTCCGAAAGTCTTTCCTTTACAATTTCTTCAATTTCTCTGTTTTCTCCGTAAAATCCGGATCTATAAACCCTTTTCATCATTTCCTCCAGATCAGATTGGAATCGAATACATCCTCCAAAATAGTTTTTTCCAATTGAGGCAGTTCGCTATAAAAACTCTTGCCCTTTAAATAAGCCAATTCTTCACCTTCAATATTGAAAGTGATCTTATAATTGTGCAAAAATTGACTTTTGTAGTTGTATTTTTTCAAAAATTTTTCATTTAATGCCTTATCTCCGTACTTCACATCGCCTACTATGTTGAAGCCTCTGTTTTTTAATACCGTTCTTATCTGATGAGTTCTGCCGGTGATCAAATTGACCTCTAAAAGACTGAAGTCCTCACTGAATTCAAGTCTTTTGAACAACGTCTTGGATTTTTTTGAGCCGGTCCTGTGCTCCCTCGATGAAAACACTTTATTCTTTTCCTCATCCTTCACCAAGTAGGATTCATCTTCAAATTTCTCCGGGGTCTTGCCCTTCACAAGGGTAAGGTACAATTTTTCCACATTGCCCTTTCTCATTTGCTCGTTCAATATTCTAAGAGCCTCCGCATTTTTCACTCCTATTAAAATCCCCGACGTGTTTCTGTCCAATCTGTTGCAAAGGGCAGGTCTGAAGGTCTTTTCAACTCTGGGATCATAGTCGCCCTTAGCTATTAGGTAATCTATCATCATGTCCACCATGTTGCGCACGTATCCCGCAGAATCGTTGTGGGATAAAACACCTGCTATCTTATTCATCAATATTATATTTTCATCCTCATAGATCACCTTTGGAAATTTAGATGATTTGAAATTCACCTTATCTCTCAAAAATTTGTCTATGGTATCATCGCTCATGTACAACTTTATCACATCGCCCTCTGATAGGATGCTTTCGGGCGTGGCTCTTTTGTCGTTTAATTTTATGTTTTTCTTTCTTATATTTTTATAAATAACAGATAGAGGCGCTTTTTCCAAATATTTTTTTAAAAATCTGTCCAACCTCTGTTCTGCATCGTTTTTTCCCACGATTAATTCTTTCATGTTCATCAACTCGCTTTATTTTATTATACTATTTATATGCAATATTTGAAAACAATTCTCAAATGTCATGAATTTTTTTAAATATTTACTCTCTTGTGTTATAATACTTCTATCATTAATGGAAATGGGGATTATTATTGAAATTTTTTGGATCTATTGCAGATTTAATTATTAAATTATTCAGGGTCTTGACGGTGCTTTTAATAATTGCCATCCTGGGACTCATAATAAAATGGAAGGCGGATACTCTGTACTTGGAGAGCATTTCCGATACGGACATCCAATTCTCCTTGTTAGATGAAATTAAAAGAACCAGGGACGAAATTTTAAACTTAGGTAAGGAAGAACCCATGAGCAAGGATCCCGACCTTGCCGTCATACACGAAAACTACATAACGGTGAACATCCCCGGCGAAGCATCTGTTGATGAAGTCGCCGATGAGCTTCTTAATAAAAGGTTGATGACCAGCAAGGAAGCCTTTAAGCAACTGGTCTACGATATGGGACTTGAAAAGAAGTTTGTGGCAGGCACTTATGAAATAGCCGGTGGCACTAAGATCAAGGATACTGTTCTCAAACTGACGGGAACAGAAACCAAGTTGTTTAAAATTGAAATCACCGACGCCGATGAGGGCACCACAGTCGCTCAAAAATTGGAGGATATGGGAGCCATACAATCAGCTCCTGCCTTCGTCCAACAGGTCAGCGAATTGAAATTGTATTACAGTTTTGTCCCCGGAGAATACGAGTTTGAAACTCCCACCAGGGTCATAAACATAATCAAACTTTTGACAGATACAAAATAAATCGCAGTCTAAAAAGTCATTGAGAATTTCTAAAGGAAGAAAATCCCAATGACTTTTTTTCTTTTATATTAATTTAAGTTCAGCAGAAGGCCTCCCTTGGTGTACAAGTCGTAATAGTAGCCTTCCTTGGCCATGAGTTCTCTGTGACTGCCCCTTTCGATTATTTTTCTGTCCTTCATCACTATTATCTCATCGGCATTTTGTACCGTCGTAAGCCTGTGCGCTATGGTGATGGTGGTTCTTCCCTTTGCAAGTTCCTCAAGGGAACTTTGAACTATTTGTTCCGACTTGTTGTCCAGCGCCGATGTGGCCTCATCTAAGATTAAAATCGGAGGATTTTTTAAAAATACTCTGGCAATGGAGATTCTCTGTTTTTGTCCTCCTGACAATTTAACTCCCCTCTCGCCCACATAGGTTTCGTATTTTTCCGGCAGATTTTCTATGAATTCCTCCGCCCCGGCAAGCCTTGCCGCTTCCCTCACCTCTTCGTCAGTGGCATCTATTCTTCCGTACCTTATGTTGTCCGATATGGTACCCGAAAACAAATATACGTCCTGTTGCATAATGCCTATGTGATCTCGAAGAGATTTGAGCTTTATGTCCTTGACATTTATGTCCTCCACCAATATCTCACCTGATACCACATCGTAAAACCTCGGTATCAAGTTGCAAAGAGTGGTCTTGCCCGCTCCGGAGGGACCAACTATGGCTATGTTATCTCCCGGATTGATGCTTAGATTAAAATCCTTCAAAACATATTCATTGTCCATTTCATATTTGAAATCAACATTTACAAAATTTATTTTTCCCTTTACACCTTTAAGCTCTACGGCGTCTTCGCTGTCCACTATATCGGACTTCATATCCATTATTTCGGAAAATCTTTCAATGCCCGTCATTCCCTTTTGGAATTGTTCAGTAAACTCCACTATTCTTCTCACCGTAGTAAGAAGTGAACTTACATACATGACATAGGCAATTAAATCCGCTGCTCCCACTTCGCCCTTTATCATGAAGTATCCTCCGGTAATCAAGATGGACAGATACATAAGACCGTCAAACAATTTAGTCACCACGGTAAATCCCGCCATGGCTTTGTAAAAAACGCTCTTTATGGACAAAAACTTGGAATTTTCCCTATTGAACTTCTTGGATTCCAAGTCTTCATTGGCAAAACTCTTCACTACCTTTATTCCTAAAAGAGATTCTTCAATGGATGAATTCAACTCACCTATGTTGACCCTTTGCGCCTTTTGCGCCCTTCTCATCCTCCTGTTGTACTTAGATGCAAAGAATATCATAATAGGTATTAACAGGTATATGAGCAAAGTCATCTTTATGTTGATGCCCGATAGGATAGCAAAGGAGAATATAATTTTTATTCCACCTATGAAGTACTCTTCGGGACAATGGTGTGCAAATTCGGTGATGTCGAACAAATCGTTGGTGATCCTGCTCATCAACACTCCTATTTTAGTTTCGTTATAAAAGGAGTCGCTCATGGTTTGCAAGTGGCTGTACATATCTCTTCTCATGTCTTTTTCTATCTTGGCTCCCATCATATGCCCGATATTTTCCATGTAGTAGGAAGCTACTAGCTCTATTCCTTTAAGTGCCGCAAATAAAAAAGCCAACCTGAAGACCAGGCTCATGGTAAGATCTTCGGGACTGTACAGACCCACATTGGTCAAATGTCGAAGAATCAACGGAAGTATCATCTCTGCAGCCGTCGTAAATGCCGCACAGATGAGATCAATTATGAGAATATCTTTATATCTTTTAAAATATGGAATTATCCTTTTGATGAGTTCTATATTTTTCACAATATCACCTTTTCTAAATATATATTAAAAAAATTTTTAAAGCAACATTTTATCCCTAGTTGACTTTAAAAATCATAATATATATACTTCTACAATAGGAGGTAGAAATGGAAACCACAAAAAAAATCGCAAAGTCCACTCTCGCCATAGTTGTTTTTTCTCTCGTGGGAAAACTCTTCGGATTTTATAGAGAAATCTTGAGGGCGGCAAAATTCGGCGCTACTGCACACATGGACGCTTTCGTTGCCAGTCAGTCCGCAACGACAGTTGTATCCATGCTGATCACAACTGCAATAGCCACCACCTTTATTCCATCACTACAAAAGGCCGAAAGAGATCTCGGCCACGATGAAAAACTTAAATTTACAAACAATATGTTGTTCTTGGTCATATTGATTTCTTCCGCCGTAGTAGCTTTGGGAATGATTTTTTCTCCCTACTTGGCAGCCTTGGTCACTCCCAAAGATAAATTGACTCCTGAAATGCTGGCATTGGTATCAAAACTCATTAAAGTGGGAATACCGGTCATAATATTTTCATCAATCGTGGGAGTTTTCACCGGATTTCTTCAATATGAGGGCAGATTCGCAGCCGCAGGAGCAGTGGCAATCCCCCTGAACATAGTCTATATAATATATCTTACATTTTTTACCAAACAAGGCGGTATCGTAGGCTTCTCCGTGGCTTCTGTGCTGGGCGTAGTAGCACAAGTCTTTTTTTTATTGCCCGATTCCTTTAGAGCGGGATTCAGGTTTAAACCTGTTCTCAATTTAAAAGACAAGTATGTAAAAGAAGCTGTAATACTCGCTATTCCCATGCTGATCAGCACAGCCATAAACGACGTGAACATAATCGTCAACAAAAGGCTCGCCATGGGTATGGAAGTGGGTTCTGCCTCTGTAATAGATTATGCAAACAAAATGAATGTAATGGTTCTGGGTGTATTTATCACGGCAATCACAGCCATAATATTCCCCGCAATGAGCAGAGCGTTCGGAACAGGCAACTTGGTGCAGGGCAAAAGAGTAATGAGCGCATCGGTAAAAACCGTTTTATTTTTAACCGTGCCCGCAACGGTGGGCATGATAATTCTTGCAAGACCCATTGTGGATATAGCCTTTTTACACGGCAAGTTCACAGCGCAAAATGCCATAGATACGACAGCGACTTTGAGATTCTATTCACTGGCTTTAATATCCATATCCCTGAGCAACGTGCTGAACAGAGTTTATTATTCCATATCGGACACGAAAACCCCCTTCTACATAGGTCTGGTAAATGTGTTGATAAACATAGGATTGAATATCTCCGTATCTCATAAATTCGGCACCAGAGGGTTGGCAGCATCGGTCAGTATCGCCACAACCATAGCAGTTTTGGCATCCTTTACGCTGCTCAGAAAAAAAATCGGACACTTCGGTGCAAAAACTTACATCAAGGCCTTGATCAAGACTCTATTAGCATCCTTGGCGATGTCACTGGTGGCCATTCTATACTATCCCCTGGAAGGACTGCTCCTTCCCTTTATGACCTCCATGACGTCTACGAAGATACTGAAACTCATAGCCTTGTTATCTGTGACGGCAGTGGCGGCAACGGTCTACGCAATCTCATTATATAAATTGGGAGTCAGGGAAATAAGAGATCTCACAAAAATAATAAAGAGAAGAATGGATGCAAAAAGAAATAAATAATCTGCATAAATAAAAAATCAGTTCACCTAAGCGGACTGATTTTTTTACTTTTTAGTTAAGTAGTTTATTTTTTTATCTTTGAAATCAACAGCTTGCCCGTTCCCTTAACCTTTGCCTCTTCGCCCTCTCCAAGCAGGAAGGCGCTCATGGGATTGAGTTTTTTGTCCTCTACTTCCAAATCACCGTCGTAATTAAAGGCTATCAAAGTATTGACATCGTTTTTTAAATGCAGTTCTCCCCTTACTTCTTCCGTGAACAACTCACCAGCTAAATCTTCCTTTAGTATGAGATTAAAATCTCTCACCTTGCTATAGGAGCTCACATCGTCGGAGCCACTGAATTCATAAATTTCAAAGGGTTTTACAGTCAAATCCTCTCCGGAATTTTTTAAAATCAAATCGTAATCCAAGGGAGTGATGAACCTTTTGTATCCATTGTAGGGACTGAACTTGCTACTGTCTAAATTGCACGTTGCACTGGAAATTCTGTACTCAAAGGTTCTGTCCTTAAAGTCTGCTCCTTCGGGAAAAATTATTATTTCATCGGTTTCTCCGCCTGCCCACGGAGAAGATTTAAAATCTTTTCTTTCTATTATTTTCATATTTCACCTCAAACTAACATCAATTGTGACGCTTTTTTCTTCTTCATTCCATTTTATGCTGTAATCTTCCAAGTTTAAAATTGCAACAATACTCCTGAGGGGCAACATCAACCTGCCATCTACATTGATGATCTCATCTTCAATTGAAATCACCTCTCCATTTCTACTTATTGTAAAATCATCTATGTTGATTTTTAAGACAAATCCTTTTTTCCCTATGCTTGCCTCTCTTGTTTCATCGTCATAACTCACATTATACCCCAGGGCTTCCGACAAAAATCTAAGGGGAATGTAGGTTTTTGAATTATGAAGAACAGGTTTCACATCTGACCTTCTCTCAAAAACCGCACTGCCTGCAAATAACAGATATTTATAGTCATCTAAATAAATCTTTACCTCATAGGATTTTATATCTTTGTTGGACTCCTTTAAGTTCGTCGTCACAGTTAGGGGTTCTTCGATGTAAAGGTGATCTTTAGGATATGTATAGGGATCCTCAAAGGGTATCCATTTATCGATGCTTGGTAATTTGTCAATTTCAATGGGTTTTGTTGGTTCTTCTTTTTTCTTCTGCCACTTTATTTCAGCTGTGAAAGATTTGTCCTCTATATTTAAAAGAAATTCATCCTTGTCAAAGAGCTCGTATTTATCTCCTTCAAACTCGGCTGTACTTCCTATGTTCTCCATGTAATTTTCCAAATTCTCATAGGATATTGCAGTGTCCAAAACCTCTATTTCCAAGGGTTCCTCTCCAATTGCCTTTCCGTCACCGTCCACTTCAATATTCTTGATGGTCAAAGTGTATTCAGGTCTGAGCGCAACTGTTTTTGACTTGTACTCTTCATCTGCTGTGAGAATCGCCTCAGGCAATATATTCTCTGCATTTATCATACTTCCCCTGGCAGGTCTTATCCTGTATTCAACTTTGAAATCTCCGACCTTTAAATCTGTCTTTACAGTACCGTCCTGTATATTTAATTTTCTCTGTTCTCCCGACTGTATTAACACCACATCTCCCACCAACTCAAAATTTTCAAAGTAATCTGTGAGTTGATATGGATTTTCCCTCTTTTTAAATTCAATCAGATCATCTATTTGTCTTGTATTACTAAAGGAACTGTACTCATAGAGCTTGTCGGGGTTGGCATTGCTGTATGTGGGATAGATTTCAATTCCCTCTTCTTTTGCGAACTTTTCCTCCAGACCCAGTAATTGTGGATATTCAATGTAGTACTCTCCTCTACCGGCTCCGAAAATCAAAGTACCCTTGTAGTCATCAAAGATATGTTGAATATTTCGACCAATGGCGTAATCTATGTCCGACCTTTTAAAATCCTTCGGATAAAAATTATTTAAATTGAAAATCTCATATCCGTATTTCTCTCCTATTTTTACATAGTCTGTCGGATTTTTAAGTTCAGTTGTTTTCTCATTATTAAAATAACTGCTCGACCTTGAAATTTGATTTGAAAATATGTATATTTCTTTTTTATCCGCTTCGATGTAATTCAATATTTCCGCAGATAATTTTATCCCTTTTTGTAAATTTACTGTGGATTCTCTATCTTTGACTGAATATCCATCAAGTCTATTACTAAGAGCCCTTGCATCGGTAAATGTATTGTAAGTCCAAACCCCAGGCACCAATCTGTCACTGTAAAAAAACAAAATTATTTCAGTATCGTAACTCTCATCTTTAAAAAGAACATCGGCAAGCTCAACTATTCTACTTTTATAGTCTGTAAAATTACCATGGGAAGATCTGTTGTAATCCACCAAGAACAACACCTCTCTGTCACTTTTGTCGATGTTGCCGTTGATGCTGACCTCAAAGGTATTATTACCTAAATCTTCGACGCTTTTCTCTATGGAAGTCGCATGGGATGTGCCGCTTTTAAATAGCATCACAAAAAGAGCGAATATTAAAATAATATATAAGTTCGATTTTTTCACAGTTCTCCCTCCACTAAGTATTGATCTATTGGCGCTAATTATAATGTATATTAAATATTATATCTTAAACAACGCTAAATAATAACAATAAAAAAATATATATCAAATTCCAACAATACTAACAAGAAAATGATATATATTCAAAAAATACAAAAATAACCCTTGAAATATCAGCCAATAGCATACTATGTACCTATCAAGCGAGGGATTTATTTTTTGTATCACCCCCCCCAGTCTTTAAAACTTAAAAGGGGGTGATAATATGAAAAAAATCATGAAAGCAAAAAAAAGAAGCTCAAAGACTATAAACTTATTTTAGACGTAATAAGTGGCATTATTACAATAATAAAACTTATAGCTGAGCTACTTAAAATTACTTTGTAGCCTTAACGGCTCCTCGCTTGATAATATAACATATAAAAGGGGTAATTTCAATAGAAAAAAATAATAAAAAGATAAAACAATTCAATGTGCGTACAACAGAAGAACTATACAACAAAGTAGCAGAACAAGCCGAAAGAGAAAAAAGAAGCATAAGCAACTATATTATAAAAGTGCTTGAAGAAGAATTGGAAAGAATAGAATTTTTCTAAAGAGAGAAAAATATTTCTTGAATTATCTACCTTTAACCTAAAAAGTAAAGGAGATACGAACCATGACAAAATACACTCAAAGAGAGTTAAGACGAATGATAGCCAACGAAAGAGCGGAAAATATATCCGATATATCCGTTGAAGAAAGCGAACAAATAAGAAAAAAAGAAGGCTATTGCACACAAATAGGATGGGCTTACGGTTGCAATGGCAAACTGTTCCAAGGCAAAAATACAAAAACACTGTATGCAATCACAGATAGAACACTTGCATTGTTTATATTCTAAGGTGGTAAAACACGAAATTAAAAGAGAGGGCGATCCTCTCTTTTTTTGTGTCAAAAATTAATAAATTTATACTACCCCTCCAAAATTCCCCACCAACAAATAAAAATAAACTCTAAAACATAGTAATAATCAGACGTTGTGATACTTAATAACTTATCTATACACCATATAAAAACAAATGACATAAAAAACAACATACAACAAAAACAGCTTTGCAATTCAATAGATTACAAAGCTGTTCATATGATAAATTTACTTTATTCCGGTATATACAAACCCTTCTATTATCTTCTTTCTGGCAAATATATATATGATTACGATGGGTATTACCAAAATAGTATTTCCCGCCATCAATATATGCCATTGAATTCCTTCCATTGTGGATTTAAGCATTGTAACTCCAAGAGGAAGTGTTCTCACCACATCCTTGGTCGTCATTACCAAGGGCCAGAAGTAATCGTTCCACACGCCTATGAAGGAAAAAAGTCCTATGGTGACCAAAGTTCCCTTTGCTTGCGGAACCATTATCTTGTACAAGATTTTAAATTCCGAAGCATTGTCCAAACGTGCAGCTTCAATTATTTCATTTTCTATCTGCATAAATCTCTGTCTTAGCAAAAATATTCCGAAAGCCGATGTGGCAAAGGGCAATATCAATGACCAATAGGTATTCAAAAGATTCCAACCGGACATCATCAAAAATACCGGCAAAAATATAAGCTGAGCAGGTATCATCATCGTTATGAGTATGGATCCGAACAACACCTTTTTACCGACAAATTCATGCCTTGCAAAAACGTAGGCCGCAGGTATTATGGTGAGCATTTGTAGCACCACCACCGCAAAGGTCACCACTATGGAATTCATGGTATATTTTAGAAAGGGGCCTGAATTCCATGCTTCCACATAATTTTCTCCATGCCATTGTCCCGGCATTAATGTAGGAGGAATGCTCAAAGTTTCCGCTAAAGATTTAAAAGATGTAAATATCATCCAAAGAAAGGGAAAGATAAAAATCATTGAGATTATTATCAAAACTATATTTCTTATCGTAACTCTTAAAATATTGTTTTCTTTCACTTCTACCTCCTATCTGTAAAATACTCTTTTTGACATGAGTTTGAAATATATGAAAGTAAATATTGAAATTACTATCAACAGTATTATTCCGGCTGCCGATGCCTGACCTATTTTAAAGAATCTGAATCCGTATTCATAAATATAGTAAACTATGGTGTTGGATGCATTGGCAGGACCGCCCTGAGTCATTATGGATATTGTTTCAAAAACTTTGAAACAAGCTATTACGCTGGTTATTCCCACAAAGAATATGGTGGGTGAAAGCATTGGAAGAGTGATCTTAAACAATCTTCTCATGGTGGATGCATTGTCCAATGCGGCAGCTTCGTAAATAGAGTCGGGTATACTTTGAAGGCCTGCAATGAATATGAGCGTATAGTATCCTACTGATTTCCAAACGGACACCACCACCAACGAATAAATTACTATCCTTGAATCGGTCAACCATCCCACAGGTTCCATTCCAAAGATTTCAAGTATTTGATTTAACAGTCCGTAGTCATAGTCCATAATCCACATCCAGAGCATGGACACCGATACCAGCGAAATAATATGGGGTGAAAATATTGCATTTTGAGTAAATTCGTAAATTTTCCCCTTCTTATTTATCCAAATGGCCAAGAGCAAAGCTATGACTATGGTAAAAAATACGGTGCATACGGTGTAAATCGTCGTATTTGACAAAGTCTGTAAAAATCTTTGATCCTGAAGTAAAAGTTTGAAATTATCCAATCCCACAAACTTTTTTTCTGCAGAAATAAAGTTCCAATCCGTAAAAGACAAGTAGATCATGTATCCAATTGATGCCATGTAGAATACTGCAAAAATCAACATCGATGGAAGTATCATCAAGTAGGGAAATAGCCTTTTACGCATTTTTAGAAATCTCCCTTCCTAAATTCAGCAATTTGAAATCACTTTCTTGTTCTATTAGATCACCATTTTTATCAAAGCACTTTATGTGATTTTTTGGTATTTTTAAATAGGCATCCTTGTAATTAAGCTGATTTTTATCAAAGGATTTCACTTGAAACTCTCCGAATTCATTTCTTACGGTGTAAATAATTTCTGAACCCAGTACTTCCATTCCTATAATGCTTGATCTTTTTACTAAATTGTCCTTGTAATCGGGTTCTATTTTGTTTAGTATCGCATCTTCAGGTCTAAAGCCTATATAGGCAATTTCTTTTTCCATGTAATCTTGATATTCTCCCAGATTTTCTCTGCGAACTATATTCATGGGTGGTGCACCTATGAATTGAGCGCTGAAGATGTTTTTAGGTGCGTTGTAGATGCTGCCGGGACTTCCCGTCTGCATTATCTTACCGCTGTTTAATATTATGATCTCCGTCGCCATACTCATGGCCTCCACTTGGTCATGTGTTACATATACAAAAGTTGTCTTTAATTTTTCGTGGAGTTTTTTCAATTCCATTCTCATTTGAACTCTGAGTTTTGCATCCAAATTGGAAAGGGGTTCGTCCATTAAAAACACATCGGGTTTTTTGACCATGGCTCTTGCCAAGGCAACTCTCTGTCTTTGTCCGCCTGAAAGTTGTCCGGGTTTTCTATCCAAATATTCAGACAGCGAAACAGTTTCAGTTATTTCCTCTATTAATTTATCTCTCTCCGCCTTAGGAACTTTGTTGTTTTCCAAACCGAACTCAATGTTTTCTCTTACGGTCATAGTGGGATAAAGAGCATAGTTTTGAAATACCATTGCTATTCCCCTTCTGCCTGCTTCTACATTGTTTACGAGTTTTTCACCAATATAGATGTCTCCTCCCGTTTGTTTTTCAAGCCCTGCTATCATCCTCAAGGTTGTGGATTTTCCACAACCTGAAGGACCGAGCAACACGGTAAAAGAACCGTCTTTAATGGTTAAGTTCATATTTTCTATGGCGTAGTCTTTGTTATCGTACTTTTTTGAGATATTTTCCAGTCTAATTCCAGCCATTATTCCATCGCCTCTACTTGGGCTTGTAATTCATCGAATGCTTTCTTAACGTCTTTGTTTTCTGTGGTTGTAACTGTAACAGTTTCTCCCAAAAGTTTTATAGCTTCCGGCCAATTTTCTGACACAGGTGTTTCTATTGCGTATTCAAGTTGATCAACTGCAACTTTGAATTGAGGTTTTTCCGCATATAGTTCCTTTAGAATATCTGTTTCAAGAGCTGAGTATCTTGAGGGAAGATATCCTGTGTATGAGCTTGAAAAAGCTGCTTGTTCAGTATCAGTAATCCAGCTTATGAATTTCCATGCCGCTTCTTGTTTTGCAGTGTCGTGTCCGCTTGTCATTACTATGTCACATCCACCGGTGGGAACTGCATATTCTCCCTTGGGGTTTTTCGGTATGAAGGATACATCAAGTTCAAATCCGTTTTCTTCTGCAAGGGGCAAGAAGTAACTTAAATCTGCTGTTGAAGTAAACATAAAGCATGCCTTTTGATTTATGTAGTCTTGTTTTGTAGTTTGACTTCCTTGTTCTCCAACGGGAACCTTCATAAGATTTTCATTGTACATTCTTTGTAGAAATTCTGCAGCTTCAATTGCAGCAGGATCGTTGATTGTGGGTTTGCCGTCTTTGTACAGCTGTCCTCCACCTGATGCTGTAAAGGCTTGATAAATCCATATGTAAATGAAGTAGGACAATCCGTAAATATCATTGGATTCATCTCTTAGCACTCTGCAGTATTCTTCCATTTCATCCCAATCTCTAGGACCTGCCGGATCAAGACCTGCAGCTTCAAGCATCGTCTTGTTTTTATAAAGTATGGGTGTTGAACGATAGAAGGGAAGTCCGAAGAGCTTTCCGTCTACATATCCTTCCATCATAAGACCTTTATTGAAATCATCAAGATTTGTTTCTTCCGTTACCATGGGAGTTAATTCTTGTAACAATCCGCCATTGGCAAAACTGTAAATAGTATCAATTACACAGTCGAAAACCTCAGGTGCTTCACCTGCAGCATAAGCGGCTTGAACTTTAGCGTTAAGTTCATCATATGACCCTTGATATTCCGCATGGACTACAATTTCATCTTGAGAATTATTGAATTCTTCAACTAATTTTTCTTTGGATTCTCCAATTCTGTCTTTCCAAGCATACCAATAATTAATATGTATCTTTCCGTCGTCTTCCGTCACCTCTGAGTCAGTGCTTGCAGTATTATTTCCTTTAGAATTTGTTTTGTTTGCCGCTCCTGCACTGTTTCCTCCTCCACAAGCTGCCAAATTAAACATCATTACAATTGCGAGCAATAAGCTAGTAATTCTTTTCATGTTTCCTCCTTAAATTTTATGTATTAATTAACTTCGCAGTAGATTATATTTAACATTTATAAACTGAGTATAATAAAGATATCTTTTTTCAGTAAACTTTTCACTGCCTAAAATAGGATTATTTATGTCTGAAATCCTCATTTTTCTAATATTCGGAGCTTATTCTTGTATTTTTTCAGAATATTATTTGTAAATTTTACATTTTTAAAATATCTTAAATTTTATGATATAATTTAAGAATAATAATAAAAAAAGAGGTGGCACATGTCTCCCATAAGATTAATAGTAGTATTGTTGGCTATAGTTTCCTTGGCAATTCTATATTTTTCTATTTTATTTACTTTAATTAGAAATAATATAAATAAGTTGTATAAATTATTTGAAGAAAATGATGCTTTTTCCTATGACAGAGCACTTAACAGACAGGACTTAAATGCACAAGCTCAAAGTTTTATGGAAAGAGCCGTAGTAAAGAGAAATTACTCTGCAGATGCCTTTGAGTTTTTATATAAAAACCGTATTATAAAGGGAACCCATGACAAGTTTTATTTCGATAGGAAAAATTTAAAGACAGAAAAGAAAAATGCGAATTTTTTAATGAG
>JAUNLL010000027.1 GCA_030532275.1 Peptoniphilus sp.
ACGAACCTCCAACAGTGGACAGACCGGTATTGTCCGTTGAAAACTTGATGGTGAGTGCACACAACTCATATATATCCGTGGAATCAATGAACGCTTTAAAAGAATATGCAATAGGAAACCTGATTTCAATGATAAGGGGAGAAACTCCTAGAGATCCGGTATGCTAAAAATAAAAAAAGAAAGGTCCTAAGATTAAATTTCAGGACTTTTCTTTTTTTTTGTTGATTTTATTTAAAATAACAAGAAATTTATTTTCTTAAATCTTTAAAAAAATCCGATATGAGATTTGAACATTCTTCTTTTAATATGCCGAACTCTACTTCGCAGGTGTGATTGAAACCCATGTCCAAAAGATTTATCTTTGAACCGCAGCAGCCGAATCTCTCGTTCTGTGTGCCGATGTATACTTTTTTTAGTCTGAAATTTATTATGGCGCCGGCGCACATTGCACAGGGCTCAAGAGTAACATACATTTCGCAATCCTCCAAGTGGTATGTGCCCAAGTTTGCACAGGCATCCTTCAGCGCCAGCATTTCAGCGTGATCGGCCGCATCCTTATTCAATTCCTTTTTGTTGTATCCTCTGCCCACTATTTGACCGTCTTTTACGATGACACAGCCTATGGGTATATCTTGATTTTTGTAGGATATTTTTGCAAGTTCAAGAGCTTTTTCCATAAAAAATTCTTTATTCACATTATCACCAAGTATATTTTAACATAAATAAAAAATTTTTTATAAATTAGTGGTTTAATTCGTTAACATGGGGTATAATAACATTACCAAATAAATATTTAATATTTACTTGGTTGGATCTTGACAATTCCATCCAACTGACTCATCGTCAACAGGACGTTAATATAGATGTGAATACAGCTAAGAAGTATATGCATCGATTTTGAGCTTGATTTTTTAAAATTGCTAAAACTTAAGAGTGGGGTTTTAGAGGTGGATTTTAAGAATAATGGTTTGAAAATGTTAAAGTCAAAATTAGAATCGGTAAGGAAGTAAATATTATTAAAGTTAAGTAGAAGAATTTACTGAGGGTACGACTGTGGTATCTGTTGAATAGATTAATTGAGATGCCTAAGTCAAAGATTAGTTTAGTTTTAAGTTGTAAAGTTAAAATAAGAAGTTTAACTGTTGAATTAAAGAAATGCTAAGTACTAAAGTAAGTTGAAAGTAGATTAAATTCCGACTGAAGATAGGAATTTAAGATTATTAAAAATTTATATGAATAGAAGGTAGATAGAACTGTGATAGAACCAAAAAATTTTCGTTGGATGGGATTGTCGAGAAAATAAAAAAGATAGTGATAAGGAAATTATACACTATCTTTTTTTATGCCTTCAATTTCTTCTATCTCTGATTATTTCTCCCAGTATATCCCTGCCAGCCAAGAGTTTTTTTATGTTTTTTGCGTCCATGATTATGACGGAGTGATCCAGCAGGTAGTCCTTGCTGTCCTCGGACAGCAGAGATGTGTTTATTATGAGTATGGGAGTGATATCCTTGAAAAGTCCTTCAAAGAGGCTGATGAGTTCAAGGATGTGATCGTGATCTATGTAGAGATTTTCATCGCTTTTTGAGGGTTTGAAATCCCTTATTTCAATGGCGAATTTCTTGTCGCCCTTTTGTGCGGACAGGTCGAAGGCCTTGTCGCTGTCTTTTTTTACAGTCCAGTGGCTCACCTCATATCCACAGGTTTCCAGTCCTCTTTTGACGAGTTTTTCCGTGGTGAGTTCCGTATCCAAATTTTTCAAAGCCTTCAGTAGGTTTTCAGGTTTGATTTTAAATATGGCCTTGCACTCTTCTCTTCCGTTTTGTGCTGTTTTGTAGTCGAAGCCTATGAGCAAATTTTCAATCACCGTGAAGTATCCGTGAGCGATGGCGTTTCGTATGTGTCTGAGCGTGGCAGATGTCTTTGTTTCTCCGAAGCCCTTGGTCATGACGAGTTTTTGCTTTTTCGGGCATATTTCATATTTGTAGTATTCTTCGATTTTCTGAGGAATCGTTTCTGTGAATAGGATGTCCTCATCCTTCAGATTCATGTACTTGGCGATCTCTTCAAAGGTGAAATCGTCATAGAGGGGGTTGGACACCATTTCATTGTCCTTTGACTGAATGGAAGATATGTCCGGAACGTACCACAGCAGATATTCAATGGCCCTCATGAGTTCGGGACTGATATCCAAGGGGATGTTCTCGTGGATTATGTTGTATTTAATTTTGGACTTACAATTTTCAAATTCAAATTTACTCGTGATCATATAAATCCTCCAATATAATTGATACCCATAAGAGGTACCGATATTGCCATTTATGCAATTTTATTGTGATATACTTAAGATTATGAATAGGTTAAATGTAAATTTAAACGTAACTCAACAATTAAATATCACAGCTGATTTGCTCACTTCCATAGATATCATGGAAATGAATTTCGATGAGTTAAATGAATTTTTGATGCAGGAGAGCGAGTCCAATGTCATGATGGACTACGAGGGCATGAGCGCCGGTTTTGACGACGGCATGGACTTGCTGGGAAATATTTCTCAAGACAAAAGTTTAAAAACTCACCTTGAAGAGCAGGCTATGATGTCTGGTTTGAAAGAAGAAGAGCTTAAAATTTTGTATTTTCTCATAGATAACTTGGACGAGAGGGGTTTTTTGAATTTAGATGCTTCGGAGGTTTCCGAGATGATCGGAGCGAAGGAGGATAAAGTTCAGAAATCCATGGAAACGCTGAGAAGTTTCGATCCCGTGGGAGTGGGTTCTGCCAATGTGGTGGAGGCCTTGTTGCTCCAAAGCGGTGGCGATGAAGATTTGGAGAGGATAATCGAAAATCACCTCAGGGACATCTATGAAGGAAAATTCAACAAAATATCCAAAGAGTTGGGTATAAGTGCAGAGGAAGTATTTAAAATCTCCAAAAAACTGAAAAAACTCAATCCCATACCCGCCATGGGTTTCGGAACGGGAGAAGATGTAATCTTCATAAAACCTGAAATTTTCCTGAGAGAAGAGGAAGGTGTTCTCAAGACTACAATCCTAGACAACAAAATAAATGTGGGCATAAATGATTATTATATGAGGATGCTAAGAGAAGGTGCAGATAAAGATACGGTGGACTATTTGAAAAAGGGATATAACAGAGCCAAGTTTATAATAAATTCCATCGAGAGAAGAAATTCAAATTTGGAGATGACCGTGGAGGAAATAGTCAAAAGACAGAGGGAATTCTTTCTCTTCGGAGGAACTTTAAGGCCCATGACGCAAATTGAAGTGGCGAGGGCTTTGGGTGTTTCGGCGTCTACCATTTCCAGAATAGTCAGAAACAAGTACCTGTCCTGTTCTGCAGGAATCTTTGAGCTGAAGTATTTTTTCAACAGACGACCTACGGAAACTCAAAACATCTCCGCAGATTTCATAAAAAAGCAGATTAGGAGTATAGTGGAGGGAGAGGACAGAGCAAAACCTCTCTCCGATGAGAAGATAACCGACAAATTGCAAAGCAGAGGAATAGATATAAAGAGAAGAACAGTTGCCAAGTACAGAAAGGAAGCGAAAATTCCCAAATCCACCCTTAGGAGGTTAGCCTATGAGGAAGAAAAAAAATAACAATTCCTTCTTTTTCTTCAGTGCCTTTATTTTCATAATAATAGTTTTTGTGGTGATCTCCAAGGACGACGGAGTAAGAGAGCTGACATACAAGGAGGAGTACCTTCAAGGTACAAAGAGGTTGGCCTTGGACACGGCGCAGAAGTACAAACTCTACCCTTCCGTGGTGCTGGCTCAATCGGCCCTTGAAAGCGGATTCGGGCGTTCAAAACTGAGCGAGGAACACAACAACTATTTCGGCATAAAATCCAACAGCAAAGGAGTAAAGTTGGACACCGTTGAATATATAAGGGGAGAAAAGAAAACTTTAAATGAAAATTTCAGAGTTTACGATTCAAAAAAGGACAGTTTTGAGGACTACGGAAGATTGATAAGCGAGAGTCCGAGATACGAAGGGGTGCTTAAGGCGCAGAATTACGCAGAAGCCTGCCGAGCATTACAAAGTGGCGGATATGCAACAGATCCCTCCTACGGAGATAAAATAATAGGCATAATAGAAAGCTATGAACTCTATAAATTAGATGAAATTCCTGTGGATTGAGATGAAAGAAACTTAATTCACAGGAATTTTTATGTGGAAAAACTCACAAAAAAACAGCACTTCGCAAAGCTTGGAAGTGCTGCTTTTTTAAAATTTCATATGTTATTTAATCAATTCGAAAGCAGCCTTAGGAACGAATACATTTGTTCCGTTGAATAGTGTAAGTCCGCCAATTTCAACCTTTTCGTCACCTTGGATTGCGTAGTTTTTAGAGATGGGGAAAGTAATTTCTTGATCGCCCTTTGTAACTACTATCACGGGGTTAGCTTCTGATTCGTACTTGAATTCAACCTTTGCGCCCTTAGCTTCAAATCCGGGTCTTGCAGGTTGGTAAAGTTCTTCTGAAAGTGCAGCTAAATCAAGTCCTAAAAGTGCTTCGATGTATTGTCCGATGTCTTTGTTGTGTACTGTACCTGTAAGAAGTTTAGCATCCTTAGCTGTGGAGTAGCAGTATAGTCCTACATCTCCGCCAACGTGTCCGCCTGTTGTCCAGCCGATATTTGACTTGTCGCTTATGATGTGACCTACTGCCATTTGTATATCCTTAGCATCTTTGATGCTTTGTACTTCTTCTGCGGTCAGATCAAATCCGTAAGTTTCCTTAAATAGTTCTGCTATATTTGATTTATCTTCATTTAATTTTTGAGCAAAGCCTTGTCCTGTAAGTTTTGCAGCGTGGATCAGTTTTGTAAAGCTTTCAAGAGGAGCTTTGTCATAGCCTGAAGATATGTTGTTGTTACCGAAGGTCATTCCGCCTGTTCCGTGGTCGGAAGCTACTATTATCACGGTGTCTTTATTTGCATTTGCAAAATCAACAGCTACTTTTACAGCTTCGTCGAAGGCAAGAACTTCAGATTTTATACCTACGGGGTCATTGGCATGAGCAGCCCAGTCGATTTGAGATCCTTCAACCATGAGGAAGAATCCCTTTTCGTTCTTAGAAAGAACATCAAGAGCCTTATCTGTCATTTCTGCAAGAGAGGGTTCAACTTCAGGATCTCTGTCCATGGAGTAGTTAAGTGATCCGGGTGCGAAAAGTCCGAATAATTTATCTCCTTGAGCAGCCTTCATTGCAGCTGTGTTTGTAACATATTCATATCCTAAGTTTTTGATTTCAGCGATTAGATCTTCTCCGTCAGCTCTTCTGTCGCCTTCAAGATACTTGCTTCCTGCTCCCAGTACAACTTCCATTCCTTGGTAGATTTGTTGTTCGCCAAGGTCCTCGTAGTTGTTTCTGTTGGGATGATGAGATGAGAAGTCTGCAGGTGTAGCGTGTTGGATGTTGGATGTTGAAATTATACCTGTTGATTTACCCTTTCTTTCCGCTCCTTCAAGAACAGTTGCAAGAGGATAATTCTTCTTGTTTTCATCAAAATCTTCCGCTCCGGGCATGCCACCTTTTTCGGGTCTGGTAGCTATGTAGGGAGATTGAGTTTTAACACCTGTGGCCATTGCAGTTCCTGCAGGAGCTGAGTCTGCGATGGGTGTGTTGGAGTTGTTTGTTTTTACAAGACCTGTGGCCATGAAATCGAAGGCAAGTTCAAAATCGTTGCTCAACCATCTTGCAGTAGTTACAGATTCTACGTTCATTCCGTCGGGAATCATTAAAATTACATTTTTAGCTGTACCGTAATCTTTTTTTGCAGCGAAGGCAAAGTTAGGCAGCAAGGTTGCCACTGCTAAAGCAATAGCACCAATTTTCTTAATATTTCTCAAAATATTTCCTCCTTGACTTATAATATCAAGGATAATATAACAGCTTAAAGTAAAGTGGATATAAATTGGGTGTAAATAATTAATTTCTTTTCCATTGCATTATTTTTTGCAGGTAGTCCTCTCCCAGCAGAGTTTCCAACTGATCTATGTCCATTTCATCCATCTGTTGATCTAAGTCTTCAAGGGAGTCATTGCTCTCATAAAGCCTTTCAACTAGGGCATAGATTAAATCGTAGTCGAAATCCGATAGGGAATTGATCATCTTCATAAGTTTTTTATTTTTTTCTAAATCCATATTATCACCATTGTGATAAATACCCCAATTGCATAAAAATCATCTGTGTTTTAAGGGAGCTTTAGTATATGATAAATATGAGAGAATTTTTAATAAATTTTGTTAAATTCAAATAATAGTAGTATAATCAAAGGGATTAAAAATTTAGGAGGCATGTATGGAACTTATTTATAAGGGAAAGACGAAGAACGTATATAAATTGGAAAATGGTAATTATTTACTTAAATTCAAAGACGATGTAACAGGTACTGACGGTGTATTCGACCCCGGCGCAAACGAAGTAGGTCTTACCATGGAAGGTTCCGGCAGAGCGGCAATAGCTCTAACACAATTTTTCTTTGAAAAATTTGAGGAAAAATCCATACCGACTCACTATATTAATGCAGATTTAGAAGAAAAAACGATGGAAGTTAAACCTGCCTTTGCCTTTGGTGAGGGACTTGAATTCATATGCAGATATAAAGCGGTGGGAAGTTTCTTCAGAAGATATCATAAATACGCTGAAGAAGGACAGGACCTAAAGGGCTTTGTGGAAGTGACCATCAAGGACGACGCAGCAGGAGATCCACCCATTACAAAGGATGCCCTTGTGTTGTTGGGAATTACCACAGCTGAAGAATACGACACCTTAAAGAGATTGACAAAGGAAATTTCAGATTTTATCAAGGAAATCTTGGCGGAAAAGGAAATCGAACTCTACGATATCAAGTTGGAATTCGGAAGAGATAAAGACGGAAATATAATGTTGATGGATGAAGTTTCAGGTGGAAACATGAGAGCTTACAAAAAGGGCGAATATGTTGAACCTCTTTCATTGCCGAAATTAATCCTCGGATAATCTAAAAATAATTGACCCCTAAGTCGAAAATAAATTCGCTTAGGGGTCAATTTTATTGAATATTATCATTGAAGTTGGCAAAATTATTGGTTTTTGATGGTGATATTTTTAAAGATATGGATATTTTCTTCGTACTCCGTAGCTTCTGCAGAAGCGTTGACAGCTATTAACGGGATGTCTGTTTCGTAGGTGGATCCGTGAGTTCTGACGGTTTCCTCTATATGTTCAACTCCCTTTTCCAACTCGCCGAAGGCTATATTTTCATTGGCAAGCACTAAGAGATCGCCCATGGGATCCTTGGGTAAGTGCAATATTTCTTCGGCTTCCTCAGGAGTGTATACTTCCTTGATGTAGTGTTGATTTTGCAAAAACTCCTTTATCTGTGCAAACTGCTCCTGTTTTTTGATGTAAACATAGACTGTGCCGCCCTCTTGATAGGGATGATTGGCAACGTATCTGTCCTTTAAAGGCAACAGGCAGAAGGTGTCGTAACCTTGATTGTCCAAAATATTTTGCAGGTCGTAGACGTGGTCTTTGTCGTTCATGCCGTGGTCCGCTGTAATATATATTTCACGGTCGTGATCCAAATCGTATATCATGCCTATGATTCTGTCCACTTCAGCCACTATTTCAAGTGCCTCTTGACTTTGAGGCACATAATTGTGCATCAAGTAGTCGTTGGTGGTGCAATAGACGAAGTCGGGATTTTTTTGCTTTATAAGTTGGTAGCAGGCGTTGAATATCCATTCATAGGTGGTCATGGCATCTACTGCAGGCACATCGCCCAGTCCTAACTCATCTAAAAATTCACGATCGTAATCCTCCATGTTTATGACTATGTCGGCATTATATCCGAAGATTTTCGCAACTTTGCCCTTGACTGAAAGAAAGGCTGTGGATAATTGAGCTTCCTTGTAGAGGTCTATGAGGGTTTTTTCCTTCATAAACTGGGGGGATTCTATGAATCCGTGTTCTTCGGTTTCTCTGTCGTAGTAGTAATTTCCGATGACCTTGTGTTTATTCGGTCTGGTTCCCGACAATATGCTGGCGTGATTTGTGTTGGTAACAGAGGGCATTTGCGATTTAATGGTCTTGATAAAGCCGTCTTTACCCATTCTGTATATGTTAGGCGTGTTTTCTTCGCTTAGATAGTCAAATGATGTTCCGTCTAAAACTATGATTAAAGTTTTCTTCAATGCTTATAATTCCTTTCCTTAAATAATTTTTGATCTTAAATATCCTGAAATGCTGTCTGTCAAAATGACGATGGTTATTATCAAGATGATGATTGCCGAAACTTCGTGGTATCTGAACAGACGCATGGACACGTTTAATTGAAAGCCCAATCCGCCTGCGCCCACCATGCCCAGAATAAAGGCTCTGCGGACGTTGGATTCAAATCTGAATAGGCTGAAGGTGATGATTTCCGGAGAAATTTGTGGAACTACGGCATACATAGTCACCTTGAATTGGTTGGCTCCCGTGGACTCCAAGGCTTCTCGAGGTCCTTCGTCAATATTTTCTATGGCTTCTGCAAAGATCTTGCCCAATTCACCTATGGAATAGACTATGAGTGCCAAAACTCCTGCAAAGGCACCTAGGCCCACCGCCGATACGAAGATCAAAGCCCACACCATATCGGGCAGAGATCTGAAAAGGGTAAAGATAAACCTGGTAAGGCCTCCTATGAGAGGATTTTTACCCAAGAGGTTTCTGGCGGCAAAGACGGACATAATCAAGCTGATGATCACCCCTATGAAGGTGCCCCAGAAGGCTGTTTCCAAAGTGGTCAAAGTATCTAGGAGCAGGTCGGGAATCACGGAAAAATCCGGTGGAAACATATTGACTATAAATCCTGCTATATTGGGAATACCGGAGATAAATTCGCCGGGATTTAATCCCAAGTGAGCAGAGGATAAAAATAAAAGGATCAGTATCGCCACAAAGGTGGAAATATCTAAAATTATATTTCTGTCTTTTTTATTTTTGTGTGGACGCTTATCCATTGGACACACTTCTTTCGTAGATTTGATCCACTGCATCGTCATTTAAATCTGCAGCATCGTTATCGAACATGATTCGTCCCTTCTTCAACCCGATAATTCTTTCGCCGAACATTCTCGCATATTGAAGTTGGTGAAGAGTTATCAGCACGGTGAGATTTTCGCTTTTGCAAATATTTAAAAGCAATGTCAAAATCTCTTCAGATGTGACGGGATCCAAACTGGACACAGGCTCATCGGCCAAGATGATGCGCGGATTTTGTGCAAGGGCTCTGGCTATGCCCACCCTTTGTTTCTGTCCGCCGGAAAGTTGGTCAACTCTCACATGGGCAAAATTTTCTAAGCCCACCTTTTCTAAAAGGCAGTAAGCCTGATCCTTTTCTTCATTTTTAAAATATCTCAGTCCCGCTCTCCAATTGTCCACAGATGCCAAAGTTCCGCACAGCACGTTTTCCAAGACGGTCAATCGGTTGACTAAATTGTATTCTTGAAAGATCATTCCCAGATGCCTGCGTTTTTGGCGCAAGTTCTTTTTTGTAACCCTTTCGCCCTGTATTAAAATATCGCCCTTCAAAGGAGTATTCAATCCGTTTATACAGCGCAAGAGCGTAGATTTTCCGCTACCGCTCTTGCCCAGCAAAACACAGAATTCCTGACTGCAAACCTCCAGGTCAATTCCCTTTAAGACCATGTTATTTTCGTCGGTGTAGGTATGGTAAAGATCTTTTATCTCCACACTCTTGTCTGCACTCATTACAGCTCAGGCTCCAATCCTGCAACTTTGTAAGCGTTGCGAACAAGGTCGTAATCCTCATCCTTTGCTTCTTCAAAGTGAGAAAATTCAGTACCCGATAGAACTTCCTTCACTTTTTCGGGATTGTTTATCAAAGCGTCTTTTAAAGCTGTCTTTACTTCTTCGGGGAGATTGTTTCTGTAAGTCAGAGGATCGGCAGGTATTTCTACGGATTCGTATATTATGGATATATCTCCTTCTTCAATTACTCCCGATTCGATAAATCCGGGGATTTTTCTGCTGGAAACCGCAGCCACATCCACCTCGTCATTTATCACAGACAACAATGCAGCATCGTGGCTACCTGCGTAAATTACATTTTCAAAGTATTCTTCAGGCACGATATTTTCTTCAACTAGGGAATATCTTCCGAAGATGTGACCTGATGTAGATGCGGGATCTGTAAAGGCTAAGGTCTTGCCCTTTAAGTCCTCCATGGACTTGTATTCCGAACCTGCCTTTACTACGAAGGAGGTACGATACTTGATGGAATCTTCAGTTTGCACAGCTTTGGCAAAGGCTTCCACTCCGGACTTGACTTGATCCGTAGCAAGGACGTATTCAGAAGGACCGAACCAAGCGGCATCTAAGTGATCAGAATCCATGGCTTGGATTACAGCGGTGTAGTCGGCGCCCACATAGGGTTTAATGGTGTAGCCTGTTTCTTCTTCTAAATAATCGATAAAGGGTTCATATTTTCTCAGGATGGCAGCAGTGTCTTCATCAGGTGCCAAACCAAATTCAATTACCATATCTTCCTTTGTTTGTTCAGTAGCTTCAACCTTTGTGTCCTGTGAAGAGGATTTTTCCTTATTTTCACCGGAACAAGCTGCCAAGGACAGCAACAGTAAGCCTATTATTGCAATAACACTCAATTTTTTTGTTTTACTCTTCATTTTTAACCTCCATGGGATATTTTTAAATATTTGCTTTTCAAATATCTTGATAGCCTTAGTTTATATTTTATTTGTTAAAAATGTATGTAGTTAAGGTAAAATCTAAGAAACCCCTATTGAATTATTAAAAAACCGTTATTATAATTCGTAATAAGGAGTTGATAAAATGGATTTGGCAAAATTAAAGACCTTTGTCAATTTGGTGGAATTGGGCAGCTACACAAAAACAGCTAAAAAGCTGCATATAAGCCAACCGACGGTGTCATCTCATATCAAGTACTTGGAAGATACCTTAGATGTGCCCTTGATTAAGAAGAATTGGAATTATTATGAGGCTACTGAAACGGGCAACTTAATTTATGCCTACGCCAGTCAAATTTTAAAACTTGAAGAAAAAATTTACAATGTGGTCAGCAAGGAAAGGGAGGAGAAAAGCCACTCTTTAAAAATAACCACTACGGACAAGGGACTTTACATAATACCGGAAATCACCCAAAATATTAAAAAAGTCGCTCCCGACATACAGCTTTTTTTCTCCATTTCCAACACTTCATCGGCTCTGGACTTGTTTCACAAGAGTGCTGTCGACTGTCTGATAACGCCATACCTTGAAGAGATGAAGTCCATACCTGCGGAAAATATCACGGAGATAGGCAGCGATAGACTGCTGTTGGCCGTAGGACCTGACAATCCGCTGCTCAAGAAGGACAAAATAGAGAAAGAGGACTTGGAGAAACAGACCTTTATACTGCGTGAGTCCGGTTCCAACACCAGAAAATTGAGCCTTGAGTGGATGTTGGACAAGGAAATAGAATTTGCCAACGTCTATGAAATGAATTACTCCGAAACCATAGTCAAGGCCGTGGAAAAGAATATAGGAATTTCCATTTTGCCTAAGGCCATAAGCACCTTTGTGCCAAATCAAATAAAATTTTTGGAAAACATACCCGGACTGCCCATAGAAAGAAAATATATCTTAATAAGCAAAGATCCTCATAACCGAAGTATTGAAACCTTTGCCGCTGTGACTAAAAAGGCCTTTAAAAAACTCTTTGAATGAGTAAAAAAAGAGCAAAAAATATCGGAGACTATCATCTCCGATGTTTTTAATTATGGACTTTGTTGTTGCTCTTCAAAAACCTGACCATATTGTCAATATCCGTGGACTCCCTTATGTTGAACCTCTTTATCTCATAGGGATTTAAATTTCCTACCTTCGACGCAAACTTATTAGCTCCCACAAAACCTATTTTAATATCGGCTTCCTTGGCGGCCTCTATGACGGTTTCATTTACCATTGCTCCGGGATAGGCTATTGCGGAGGGAAATAGGGAACTTCTCTCATAGATGAAATTGTTGTTCCATATGAGATCATTTTTGATTTTTTCAAAATACTCCTCATGGGTTTCATCCTCAAGTTTTGTCGACAACCATGTTTTTCCCTTGTCCTTTCCCTCTTGGAACTGTCCGTCCATGCTGAAACTGTGATTGCCGAACTCAACAAGACCCGAAAGGGACATTTCCGTAACCTGCTCGGACTTCAAAAAACCCTCTGAATCCAACAGAGAACCGATGAGGAATATATTTGCCTTTGCATCATGCTCTTTGAGAATGGGATACATCACTTCGTAATTATCCTCATATCCGTCATCGAGGGTGATTAAAATTGGATTGGCAGGAAACTCTTTGCCATTGTATATTATATCTTCCACATCCTTTAGACCCAGGAAAGTGAAATTATTTTCTTTGAGAGTTTTAACCATTCTTTCAAAGGCGGATTTTGAGACCACATATTCATTTTCACTGTCAGCCTCTTCCATTATGCTGTGATAAGTGATTACAGGTATTGTACCTTTGCCCACTGTTCTTATATAATTGAAATAATAAAAGGCGAAAGAAAGTATTAAAACAGGTATTATTAAAAATAAAGACTTTTTCATAATGCACCTCATGTGTAAATTTTACCATAAATAATGTAAATATAAAATGTAAAGGGAGAACCGATGAGAAAAAACAAGACGATTGAAGGGATTATTTCGGAAGTTGACTTCCCAAACAAATCCTATGTAGTGGAGAAAGAAGACAAGATAGCCATGAAGGGTGGACTTCTTGGACAGAAGGTCGAATTTAAAAAGACGAGAAAAACCAAGGGCAACATACTCAGAGTATTGGAGAGATCACATCTTGAAGATGGAGAATTCTGTCCTCACCTTGAAGAATGTGGAGGATGCACCTATCAGAGCATGACCTATGAAAGGGAAAGCAAGTACAAAAAAATGCTCATTGATAAATTATTCGAAGAAGAACTCAATATAAAAGGCGTGGAATACTTGCCCTCACCCTTTTACAAAGGTTATAGAAACAAAATGGAATACACCTTTTCCGATGAATACAAAGACGGTCCCCTGAGTTTGGGACTGCACAAGAAAAACAGATTTTATGAAGTGGTAAACACCGACCATTGCAACATAGTACACGAAGACTTCAACAAAATCAGAGCCTTCACCAGAGATTACTTCGACGGGAAATTAAAACCCTACCATAAAATCAGACACACAGGCCATCTAAGACACCTGCTCATCAGGAGAAACTTAGAAGGAGAAATACTCGTCAATTTGGTCACCACATGGGCTGAAGCCGATTACAGAGAATACTTCGACAAATTACAAAATCTGCCCATAGAAGGCGAAATAGTCGGAATAATTCACACATTGAACGATTCATCGGCAGACGCCATAATCCCCGAAAAAACGGAATTAATATATGGAAGGGACTACTTGACGGAAAAAATAGAAGGATTGGAATTTAAAATATCACTGTATTCATTCTTCCAGACGAACACCCACTCCGCTAAAGTACTTTACAAATTGGCAAAGGACACAATAGGAAACATAGAAGACATGAACCTCTTGGATCTGTACTCCGGCACAGGCACCATAACGCAGATAATAGGACAAAAATCAAAAAGAGCTTTAGGCATAGAAATAGTAGAAGAAGCCGTAGAATCCGCAAGAGAAAACGCAAAGATGAACGGACTGAACAACGTGCAATTCATCTGCGGAGACGTCTTTGAAGAAACAAAAAACCTGGACTACAAACCCGATGTGGTCATAATAGATCCGCCAAGAGAAGGAATCAACCCCCGTGCCATCGACAAAATAATAGACTTCGCAGTGGAAAACTACCTCTATATCTCCTGCAATCCCATCACCCTCGTAAGAGACTTAAAAATCTTCATGGAAAGAGGATATAAAATAAAAGAACTTAAAATATTAGATCAATTTCCGAGGACTTATCATGTTGAGACGGTAGTATTGATGTCAAGGGAATGAGATATGAGCTTATAATACTGTTGAAATGGGTGGCTTTTAGGATTTTACAAGAAATCTTAAAAGCCATTTTTTTTATGCTAAAAACGCTTTGTGGAAACATATCTATAGTAAATATCGTAGGGGTGTGTAGACAGTATGGATATATTAGGTTGAGTAGACAAGAAGTATATAAAAAACATAACTATACGGTTTTGAAAAACTTGAAAAAGCAATGTAAAAGTGCTATAATATTTATAACCAAGGAGGTGGTTTTATGCACGGCGGAACACGTAAAGGAGCTGGGAGAAAGATAGTTGAGGATAAAAAACAAGCGGTTTCTGTATATATAAATTCTGAAGAAAAAGAAATAATTGAAGATTTACCACTTCCTAATTGCACAAGTTTTTCTAGTAAAATTAGAGAATTAATAAAATTAGGAATTGATTCAATTAAAATAGAAGAAGAAAGTAATAAAAATCAAATAACTTATATAGATTTATTTAGCGGATTAGGTGGAATAAGAATAGGATTTGAGCAGGCTTTAGCTGATAATGGTTTATCTGGGAAATGCGTTTTTTCTAGTGATATTAAAGAGCCAGCTATACGAGCATATAAAGATAATTTTGGAGAAGATCCTAAATGTGATATCACTCAAATTAACCCATCGAACTTACCAAATTTTGATTTTTTATTAGCTGGGTTTCCTTGTCAAGCATTTTCTCAAGCGGGTTTAGGTTTAGGTTTTCAAGATACTAGAGGGACGTTATTTTTTGATATTGCTAAAATATTGTTAGAAAAAAAACCGATAGGGTTTGTACTTGAAAATGTTGAGGGACTAGTGACCCATGATAAAGGCAAAACCTTTAAAGTCATAAGAAATACTCTAAAGGAATTGGGGTATGATATAGATGCAAAGGTATTAAATGGAAAAGATTTTGGATTAGCACAATCAAGAAATCGAATCTATATAATAGGAATAAGAAGAGGTAGAGTTAAAAAATTAGAAGGATTTGAAAAAAAAGAGGCTACTCTAAGAGAAATTATAGACGAAAAAATAATAGCAAAAGATACGGAATTCACAAAAAAACTTTTATCAAACTTTGAAATTGATGAATTATATGGAAAGTCAATAAAAGATAAACGAGGTGGAGATAACAATATTCATAGCTGGGATATTGAATTAAAGGGATCGGTGACTCCAGAACAAAAAGAATTGCTTGAATTATTATTAAGACAACGTAGGAATAAGAAATGGGCCGATATTATTGGAATAGACTGGATGGATGGAATGCCCTTAACTACTAATATGATTAACACTTTTTATAAACATGAGAACTTACAGGAGATGTTAGATGATTTAGTAGAAAAAGGATACTTGGTATTTGAACATCCAAAGAAGAAAGTAGGTAATCGAAGAGTTAAAGATGATACTTTAGAAAAAGGCTATAATATTGTTACTGGTAAATTATCATTCGAGTTTTCAAAAATATTAGATCCAAATGAAGTTACACCAACACTTGTGGCTACAGATGTTCATAAGTTAGGAGTGCCAGTTAAAAATGGAATACGCGCATTAACTGTTGATGAATGTTTAAAATTATTTGGATTCCCAGAGAACTATTCTCTTGAAAATATAAAAACTTCGGAAGCATTGGATTTGCTTGGAAACACAGTCTGTGTTCCAGTAATAAGGGCAGTTTCAAATAAATTAATTGAATCATATGTGGAAATTTTGGAAATAGAACAATATCAAAAAACTGCAAGTGTTGCTTATTAGCGATACTTGCAGCTTTTTTTAAATAAGTAAAATTTAATACGAAAGAACTTTTTTTAGCCATTCGTTAGGAGAAAATTTCAAACTTGTACTTGGAAATAAGTCATACGCTTTTTTCACAGCTTGAATAAATTCCTCTTTTGACTTAAAGGCTTTATCAGGATTTCTATTGAATGAAGTTGGTCTCATTGCATAGGGTTGATTTCTCTTTACTTGAAGACCTATTGGATACTTTGTAGAAGGAGCGGTTATCTCCCATATATTTTTTAAATATACCTTTTCAACTTTAAAACCTTCTGAAAATCCATCATCCATAGGTTTATATCCAAGAATGAAGTAGTAAGCATCAAGTTTTCCTGGACTATCAAATGTTGTTTCGAGAAAACTCTGAAAATTGGCTAAATCAAATGCTGGATTATTATTGTAATTCCATGCCTTAACTTCAACATCATAGCTAATATTATTAAAAACAGCTACAAAATCTGGAAAAGCTTGTGTATGTTCACCAGGCACAATATTTACTCCTAAATATTGAAACCAATTAGGTAACCATTCTTGCAGACAATTTCCTATTACATCATTTCCAGAATAAACGTGACTTCTGTTGGCAAAATTGATAGTTATTGTTCCATGTTGACCTTCTAGTTTATCTTTCGTTATCTCAAATAACTCATAAATATTATTAATTTCCATAAATTAATCCTCCTTTACTATTTCCATAATATCAGAGATATCACAGTCCAAAGCTTTACATATTTTAAGTAAAACTTCCGTTGTGACATTTCCACCTTTTGTAAGTTTTGCCATTGAAGAGGAGCTTATTGTAGACTCCTCACGCAGTTTCGATTTTGTCCATCCCTTATCAATGAGCAGTTTCCATAATTTGTTATAGCTTAGTTTCATTATTCACCTCTCTATTCCATGAGTTACCATAAAGTTCACCGCCACCTTCATAAAGCTGAAGAACCTTATTATTTTGAAGAATTTTATAAGTTTCCTCGCTATATGAACTTTGTTTGTCAAAGGCAATGAACACCTGTTTATTGAGTATTTT